>DATDNV010000702.1:0-11132 GCA_036518075.1 Thermoanaerobaculia bacterium | reverse complement strand
GTCTTTCTCGCGATCGAACCGGGTCGCGCGACGCTCCAGACGATCCAGGGCAAGAACACCATCCCCGGCTGGATGTTGGTGTAGAAAACCTCGCACACGCCGACTCCCGAAAAAACGTAGGTGACGGCGCCGATCCAGCCGCCGGCCTCCGAGACTCCGAGGACACGGGCCAGGAGAAGGACTCCCAGGCCCGCCAGGATCCAATGGAGGATCGGAAAGATCCGAAACGCGACGGGAAACGGGAGGACTGAGAGCAACGGCCGGACCGGGTAGAGCGCGCCGGTGTTCGGGTTGGCGAGCAGCGGCCTCCCGCCCGAAATGTCGGCGAGCCAGAGTGGCAATTTCCCTCGCGAGTACGCGTCGTGGATCGCCGATTCGACGGGCAGGTGATAGCCGAGCAGGTCGCGCCCCGCAAAATTCCTTCTCAGGAAGAGCGGATCCGCGTAGACGCCGATCACGAACAACACGAAGAGAAGAAAGAGCGAAACGCTCCGAGACTGTGCGATCGGCTTCAAGGATTTCCCCTATAGCATAAGCCATGAATCTTCCGTTTCGCGGGCGACTCGCTCGATCTGCGATCGCGGCTGCGGTTCTCGCGTGCGCGGCTCGGGCCGCGATTGTTCTCGCACGCCCGCTCTGGCACGACGAGCTCTTCACGCTCTGGGCCGCCCGTCAATCCCCGTCTGCGTTGTGGCGATCGCTCCGGTTCGACTCGGGTCCTCCGCTGTTTTATCTGCTCGAAAAACCTTTTGTGATGCTCGCGCAAGCGGTCGGCTTCGATCCGATCGCGCGGATCCTTCCTTTCATCGCGATTCTTCTTCTCTTCGTCGGCATCCGATCACTCGAGAGCGCGCCGGCGCGCTCGTACTTCGTGGCGCTGATCGCCGTTTCTCCGCTCCTGCTCGTCTACTCGGCCGAAGCTCGCGCGTACGGCCTGCTCGCGGCCGCGGACTTCGCCCTCTTTCTTCTCTTGTTTCGCGCGCGTCCGACCGCGGCACGCCTCGCTCTCTCCGCTCTCCTCGTCGCGTTTTCCCTCTGGACTCACTATCTCGCCATCTTCTTCGTCGCCGCCGCCGCGATCGTGCTCGTCCTCCGCCGGCGCTGGGCACAAGTCCTCGCGCTCGCGGCCGGCAGCCTGCTCTTCGCGCCATGGGTTCCCGTGCTCGCCGCGCAGCCTCTCGAGGCGACGGCCTGGATGCGCGAGCCCATTGAGCGCTCGCTCTTTGCTCTGGCTTCCGGCTTCGGAGGAGCCGGAAGCATTCCGGCTCCCCTGAGTAGTCCCCTGCCGGCGATGCTCGTCGGGCTGGGAGCCATCCTCGGAGTCGCGATTCTCGTGACGCTCGCCGCAGGAACGCGAAGAGACGACGCGCTGAAAGATCCTCTCTCGCTCGTCGTTCTGACCGCGGCTCTGGTCGTCGCCGCGTCGCTGAAGAGGCCCGTCGCCTTCGCGGGTCGGACAGAAATGGTCGTCTTACCGGTGTGGTGCTGGGCGCTGGCGCGCGCCGCATCGGGGAACAACGCCGCGCGCTGGATCGCTCGCGCGGCGATCGTCTGCGGTCTCGCCGCGAGCGCCTGGGTCCTGGCCGCCCGAAGGGATGTGCCGGAGCCATCGCAGGCGGTCACGTTCGTTCAATCGATCGCGCGAAAGGACGATCTCGTGATCGCGGGCGCCGCCTTCTACCTCCCGGCCCGGCTCGCTCACGACCGAGGCGAGCTCGCCCCCCCCGTTCTTGCGCTGCCGCAGGACGTCGCTCTTCATCCAGGTTGGTTTACGCCGGAGAGCCCGAAAGAATCGGACTATCAGGCGATCGAGCCGGATCTCGCGCGTCTCGCTCCGGGCAGAAGAGCCTTCGTGCTCCTCCATCCGATCTTCCGGACGGCCCGCCTGTCGGCCCTCCTCTCGGCAAAGGGAGTCGTCCGAGTCATGAGCGAGAGACCCCAGACGGTCGTCCTCGTCTGTACGGCTCGCTAGCGCTCGGCTTTCTTCTGCGCGACCGCCAGAAGCGACATTCCGAATGTCGGGGGCGATGCCACTTCGCGCTCGAGAAACGGCATGAGCAGAGAGAACGCGCGCAATTGTCCGCGCGGAAGCACCCGCCGCCGCAGGATCCTTCCGTTGACGTACCACCCGAACACGCCGAGCCGGTTGACGAAACGGCAGTCCTCCAGGGTGAAGCCGGCTGCCGAAAGCTTTTGGAGGAGCTCGTCCTTTTCGTACCGACGGAAGTGGTGAAGATGCTCGTCGAGCGTCCCATACAGACGCGTCAGCGCGGGAACGAGAAGCACGAGGCGCCCGCCGGGCTCCAGGAGGTCATGCATGTCGGCGAGCGTGGCTCGATCGTCTTCGATGTGCTCGAGCACGTTGCAGCAGACGATCGTGTCGATGCCGAGGTTGCGGATCTCCTTCCGGCCGGCAGCGTCGAGAGGAAACCGGTAAGAGGCGACCTTTACCAGCGGATCCTCCCGGAACGTGCCCTTCAGATATTCGAGAGCCACGGGGTCGAGGTCCGAGGCCACGACGAGCTCTCGGGCCACGACCGCACCGCCGGACTCGCGGAGATGCCGAGTGACGTTGCCGAAGCCCGCGCCGATCTCGAGCACGCGCCTCCCCAGCCTCGCGCGAAAAAGATCGACGAGCCATCGGTTGTAGGGCTCGAGCTTCGCGAGTCGGGCGAGCGTCACGTGGCCGACGTTTCGCGGGTCTTCCGCCTCGCGCAGCCCGTGCCTCACGATGGTGAAGAGAGCGGACACGGCGTCCTTCCAGCCGATCTTTTTCCCTTCCTCGTAGGTGCGGCCGTGGTAGGAGATCGGGACCTCGTAGATGCGGTAGCCGCGGCGCGCCACCTTGGCTGTGATCTCCGGCTCGATTCCAAAGCGCCGGGACTCGATCGTCAGAGAGCGAACGACCTCGCGCCGGAACATCTTGTAGCAGGTCTCCATGTCGGTCAGATTCAGATTCGTGAACATGTTGGACGCCAGAGTCAGGAATCGATTGCCGACGGTGTGCCAGAAATAGAGCACGCGCCGTTCCCCGCCTCCGAGGAAGCGCGAGCCATAGACGACGTCGGCGCGCCCCTCTTCGATCGGCCGCAAAAGCCTGGGGAATTCCTGCGGGTCGTACTCCAGATCGGCATCCTGGACGACGACCACGTCCCCGACCGCATTGCGGAATCCGACGGAGACCGCGGCGCCCTTGCCCTGATTGACGGGCTGAAGAAAGACCCGGACTCCGTCCACGCCGTCCATCGCGCGCAGCAGATCCCGGGTGCCATCGGTCGAGGCGTCGTCGACGACGAGAATCTCCTTCTCGATGGGAACGGCCTTGACCATGCGGACGATCTCGCGAATCGTCTTCGATTCGTTGTAGACGGGGATCACGACCGACAGCTTCATGGAGTCGCGTGCTCTTTCGGCGGAAGATCATAGAGGTCGATCGAGTAGCCGACGCGGCCGATCACGCGCCCCCGGTCGTTGAGCTCTTTTCTCAGGCGCTCGAGCGCGCGCGCCGAGTCCCAGGCCCCGTGAAAGGCGAGAAACTCGGGCCCCGCCGCCATGTAAAAGGCGGAGATGGCGACGAGGCGGCCGCGGACCCGCGGATCCACGGTGAAGTCGGGCATCCCGATACGGTACTCCACCGTGTCAGCGCCGAAATAGGCGACCGTCGGATCCGTCACGTTCCGCTGTTTCAAGAGGAGAGCGAGCCGCTTCAGGTCGAGCCCCCAATCCACGTTGGAATCCGAAAGGATGTGACGTCCCCGCTCGGGGCCGATGAGGGCGTTGAAGAAGGAGAGCTCGTGCGGGTGAATCCGCGCGATCTCGTAACCGGACAGGAGGGGAAGGATCACCATTCCGGCGGCCGCCGCCTTCGCGCGAGCCGAGCCGATCTCCCGGGCGGCTCGCGCGAGCACCGCGGCGCCCGCCAGCGCCAGGAACGGATAGACCGGGAGCATGTGGCGGATTCCGATGTTATACGTCGTTCCGATCGACGCCAGAAACAGCACTCCGACCGGCATCAGAAAGAGTCGAATCTCCTCCCGGAAATCGAATCTCCGGACGACGGCCGCGGCGAGCGCGAGCGCGGTCACAGCGAGAAAAGCGAGCGTGGACTTGACGGCGAACGCGACGAAGAAATACTGGGGAAATCCCCGGACCGAGAGCTTGCCGAACAGGTAGTTCACGCCTCCGCCGACCGCGTTCTGCCGGACGACGGCGGCGAGACCTCCGAGGTATTGGGCGATCGCGGGTGAGAAGTCGGCGATCGATGCGATGCGGTCCGCCAGGCGCGGAGCGCCGAACTCCGCGCCGACGACTTCCCGGATGATCTGCTTCTCATCTGCGACGTGTATGTGGCGCGTCACCACCAGGTAAGTGAGGAAGACGACCACCAGGGCCCCGAGGCAAACTCCCGCCAGACGCACCACGCCCTTCCTGACGGCGGCGCCCGGATCGGCCTGCCCTTTCGCGGCCATCAGAGTCTGGATGAGGAGGATCGGCAGTAGGTAAACCGCGGAAAACTTCGCCGCGAGCGCCAGGCCGAGGCAAAGCGACGCGGCGATGAGACGGCCGAGAGTCGGCTGCTGCCGAACTCTCTCCCAGGCCAGCACGGTCGCCAGAAAAGCCAGCGCCGCCCCGAGGTCGGTGTGCACGACACCGGCGTGCGCCACGATGTTCGGATCGAACGCGAGAAGTCCCACGGCGAACACCGCAGCCGCGTTCCCGTATCGGCCGCGCGCGGCGACGAAGGTCAACGCGAGGAGCAGGCCCAGCAGGAGGAGAAACGGAGAGCGGGCGACCGCGACGATCGTGTCGACGGGAACCCGATTCCGAAAAAAGAAAGCGCGTCCGAACACGGGAAACTCCGCTCGCATCGGAATCTCTCTCGGAGGCGGGGCGATCGGGAGCGCGAGAAGCGCGAGTCCGGACAATGCCTTCAGGAAGGGCGGGTGCTCGATGTTGACGATGGCGGAACCGGAGGCCACGCTGAACCATCCCGAAAGGATGTGAATCGGCTCGTCCGTGGAGAGGCTGTCGCCGCGAGTGTGGTCGTAGACCAGCCAGAGCGAGAGGGCCGATATCACGGCCGCCAGAAGTAGAGCCAGGCCGCGCGGTCTCAAAACCCTGCTTTTCGCTCGAAGCTGTAGCGCACCAGCGCGCCGAGGGCCGATAAGCCGTCACGCAGCCGAATCTTTTTTCCTTCGGCGCGGGAGCGCGCGAAGTAAGAAACGGGAACCTCGAAGATGCGAAACCCGCGGCGCGAGACCTTCACCGTGATCTCGGCGTCGACGCCGAACCGCTTCGATTCCAGATCGAGCGCAGGCACGACCCGGCGATGAAAGACCTTGTAACAGGTCGCCATGTCAGTCAGATTGAGGTCGGTGAAGACGTTCGAAATCAGAGTCAGCGCACGATTTCCGACCGTGTGCCAGAAGTTCTGGACGCGATTCTCGGAACCACCGCGAAATCGCGAGCCGTACACGATGTCGGCTCGTCCGGCTTCGATCGGTCGCAGGAGAGCGGGGTAATCGGCCGGGTCGTATTCGAGATCGGCGTCCTGAATGATCAGGATCTCTCCTTTCGCCTCGCGGAACGCGGTCGCCAGAGCTCTGCCCTTGCCCAGATTCTCGGAGTGGCGGATCACGCGGACGCCATCCCGGCCGTCCCAGGCGCGAAGAATTTCTCCGGTGCGGTCGTTCGAGCCGTCGTCGACGACCAGAATCTCCTTCTCGATCGGGACCGCCATCACCTGGCGGAGGATCTCCTCGATCGTGCGCGCCTCGTTATAGACGGGCATGAGAACGGAAAGCTTCACGGCGTTGGTCAGATGATACCGAACTGCCCCGGACGACCCCGGCCGGCGGCGCTCGCCTGCGCCGCGACGAAGACCTGATACCTTGGTGCCATGGCATCGCGGCGGGCGTTGCTCCTCTTCGGGCTCGCCGGTGCGCTCATCGTCGGAATCGCGCTGCGTCTCACGACTCGGACCCAGCTCACCTGGGGAGGCCGCGTCCACGCTCTGACGAGCGACGACAACTATCACTTGCGGCGTGCGCGGTTCGCCCTGTCCCACTACCCGAGAACCATCCTGTTCGACCCGCTGATGAACTTCCCGGACGGAGGCGTGCCGATCTGGCCGCCGCTGTTCGACGTCGCTCTGGCGACCCCGACCCGAGTCCTCCACGGCGCGGACGCGCCGCCGGGCGAACTCGAGCGCGAAGCCGCCAGCGTGCCGCTCTTTTTTGCCGCCGGGGCAATCCTCTTCGCCGGGCTGCTGGGCCGCCAGATTTTTGGCGATGCGGGCGGCGTCGCGGTAGCTCTCTTCGTCGCGGTCTGTCCCGGCCACATTCTCTGGACCCAGTACGGCCACGCGGATCAGCACGTCGCCGAATCCTTTTTCGGCCTTCTCGTGCTCTGGCTCTTCGTGAGAAGCCGGGACGAGACCAGACCCGAGGCGAAGGCGTTGAGCGAGATCGCGGCGGGAACCGCACTGGCCCTCAGTGTCCTCGCCTGGCAGGGCGCCATCTATTGGGGCGCCATCATCGCGCTATGTCTTTTCCTGGAGGCTCTGCGAACGCGCGAGAGTCAGCTCGGAGCCTCGATCCGCTTGCTGGCGCTCGCCGCGGCGGTCTCGGGCCTCGCGACTCTCGCCTGGCTCGGGGGGTTTCGGCCTCCACTCACCTACATCTCTTTCGGACTGTTTCAGCCTCTCTTTCTCGCGGGGCTCGCCGGCGGAACGATCTTGCTCGAGACCGGTCTGCGGGCGATGCGCAAGCAGCTTTCGGCCCGAGATCTCGCGTGGCGCGCCGCGGTCCTGGCCGCGGCCGCGGTCGCCGTGCTTCCTTTCGCGCGCGGCCTGGGACTGGGTCTTGCCCGCGGCGTAGGTTACGTGTTGGGCGTGAGCAGCGGCGAGCTGGCCGCGTCGAGTGGATACGTCTCCTACCCCGCGGGATGGCTCAAGGGCATCTTCGAGGCCCGGCCCCTCCTCGCCGACGGCCCGGCGCTGGCGTCACGGCAATTGTCGCTCGCCTTCTTCCTGACCCCTCTCGCGGCGATCCTCTGGACGATTCGGGCGTTTCGAAACGATCGCGCGCCTCGTCATATCGCGCTCGCCGTCTGGGGTCTGGTGACCCTCGTCCTGGCTCTTTCGCAGCGACTCAACGTCTACTACGCCGCACCGCTCGTGGCGGTGACTCTCGTCGAAGTCGTCCGCCTCGTCTTTCGGTCGGTCGGGACGAGGTCTCCGGCGGTCCGCGTCGCGGCTGCGGCCGGCACGGGCCTGCTCGTTCTCGCGCCGATGGCGGCGGGTCTTCGATCACAGGTTCGCGAGACGTACGTTCCGGGTCGGGATCTCTTCACGACTCTCGACTGGATGCGGAGCGATCTCCCCCACTCGATCGATCCCTACGACCGGCGATTCGTCGCGTCACCGGGTCCTCCGGAGGCCGGGAAGGCCGCAGCCGTGCTCGCTCCCTGGTCCCTGGGACACCTGATCCTCTACGAGTCCGGCCTCCCCGTGGTCGCCAACAACTTCGGATATGGCTTTACCGACTCGATTCTTTTCTTTCTCGCGGAAAGCGAGGAGGAAGCTCTGGCGATCGCGCGCCGGCGAGGAGTGCGATGGGTCCTGGCCACCGATCTCGTGCCCCGCCTGAACGACTACGCCGGCTACGTCGGCCGGACGCCTCCGCTGGCGGTCACGGCGCAAGGCCTCCGGTGGACACCGCGCTACCTCGCGACGCTCCAATCGCGGCTCTACGATTTCGACGGATCGGGCGTAACTGCCGAGGGCGTCACGATTCCTCCGCTCGCCCACTTCCAGTTGCGGTTTCGATCTCGAACCGCCATCGAACGCGGGGGGCGGCGGCTCGCCCGCTGGAAGGTGTTCGAGGTTCTGGAGAACTGACACCGAGGGCCGAGGGCGCCGGCCTCACTCGGGTTTCTGCAGCTCCCCTTTCCCGTACAGCCTCCAGGCCGCCGCGCCCTGGCGCCGCTCGAAGGGAGTGCGCGCCGACAGGACGACGCGCGCAAGCTCTTCGCGGCGCGGATCGAGTCCCGAGTAGGCTCCGTAAATCGCCGCGCGCCAGAGACGCGGACTGTAAGCCGGCTCGCGTCCGATCCAAAGGGTCGAGAACGCGATCAGGAGTCCCACCAGCACGGCCGCCGGCCGCAGAAAGTAACCGGTCGAGGAGCGAAGCGCCATGACGACAGCCGCAACGGTCACCACCGCCGGCGGAACGAGAGAAAGAACCGAGAAACGATGCAGGAGATTTGGCGCGACCCAGCCTCTCTGGAGAAACCACTCCGATCCGGCAGCCACCGGCCAGGAAAAGTCGGGCGGGAAATGCGGCCACGACGCGGTCAACAGGAAGTGGGAGACGACAGAAAAGACGGTCGCCGCGAGGAACGCCGACCGCGAGAGCGGAGATGACAGAGCGTGAGGCAGAGCCAGACCCGCGAGAAAGAGAACCGGCAGGAGGTAACGATTGCCGAGCGACCAGCCGCCATGCCAGTTGGAATAGGCGGTCATGAGAACGAAGAACCCGACACAGCTCGCCAGCGCGAATGCCGCATCGGACCGATCGTGGCCCGAGCGCCACCACTGAATGAATCCTGGGATCGACCACAACCAGAAGGGACAAAAGAGAAGGAGTCCCCGCTCCGGGCTCGCCCACATGCGCACGGCCACCGCAAGGTTGGGTCGTCCGAACCCGAAGAACCCCTGATGGACGAGACCGGCATAGAGAGGGCTGGCCTCGTGGGCCGAGGAGAGACTAAAGGGAGATCCGAAACAGACCGCGTTGTAAGCAAGCAAGAGCGCGAGAGGAAGAGCGGCTCCGGAAACGAAGAGGGTCGCGCGTTTCCAGGAACGGCCCGAGAAAGCGCGTAGCGCGAGCAAAGCGGCCAGGGGAGCGACCGGGTACTCCGAGATGGCGGCCCACATCGCCACGGCGCCCGAGGAGAGGAGAGTCCAGACGACGCGGCGGCTGTGCTCTCTTTCCTCGGCGCGGCGCAAAAGATCCCAGGCGAGAAAGAGCAGGGCCGCGGCCCATGCGTGGCTGAAGAAGGATCGCGCGTAGAAGAGATAGGGAGTTCCGAATGCGACCGCAAGGCCGATCAGGGTTGCTCCGGGATGCGGCGCGAGACGGACGAGGAACCGCACGAGCGCCGCGATGCACACGCTCGAAACGACCAGGAGTCGCAAGAGCACGAAGAGGTTGTCCGCCGCCGTCCGGGGAGCGGGCCAGAACACTCGCAGGGCGCGGTAGACCGGGATCGCCGCCAGTGCCAGCCCCGGAGCCTTGTTCGAATAGGTGCGGCCTGCGACCGAAGCCTTGTCTTCGTGATCTCCGAGAATCGGGATCACCTCGTCGATGGCGAACGTTCCCTTTTCGACGAACGCGTAGACCGTCTCCAGGCGCGTGAGCTCGTTTGGATTCGTGAAGGGAGGAAACTGTCCGGAGAAGTAGATCGCGAGCAGGGCAAAGCCGGCAACGATGCCGCCGGCTTTGTACTTTCGGCTCAATGCGAGAGGTCTCGGTTCTGCTGCTACCACTCTAGCAGGGAGACCAGAGGCGGCGGCGACGCATTTCGACCGGAGCCGGAGTTCGCCGAGTTTGGGTCGGACGGCCCTCATTTCGGAACACAAACCGCAAATCGACTTTAGACTTCAAGAAATGGGCGCGCGCGTCCGGAATCTCGTTTTCCCCACGGCCGCGATCGTGCTCTTTGCGCTGCCTCTGCTTCCGGAGATCGCCGGCGCCCGCCGCCTCGTTTTTCGCGATGCGCACATTACCCACTGGCCTTGGCGACGGGCCGCGATGGCGGCCTGGCAAAGCCGGCAGACGCCCTTCATCAACGCGTCGGCCTCGGGCGGGCAACCGCTGCTGGCCAATCCGAATGCGGTCGTTCTCTATCCGAGCCTGCTGGCCGAGACGATTCTTCCGCCGGCCGCGGCCTTCAATCTGCACTACCTGTTTCCCGTGATCTGGGCGCTCCTCGGAGCCTCCGCCCTCGGCCGGCGGCTCGGCCTGTCGCGAGGCGCCGCCTTCGCAGCCGGAACCGCGTTTGCGTTCTCGGGCATGTTCCTTTCCTACGCGTCTGCCTTCGCCAACTCGAGCCCGGCGGCGTCCTGGGTACCCTGGGGTGCGGCCGCCGCCGTCGACCTGGCGAGATCCCGCGGCGCGCGCCAGATGGTTCGCGCGGCGGCCGCGACCGCCATCGCGTTTGGGCTCCAGCTTCTCGCCGGCGAACCCGCCCTTTCGCTGTTGACGCTTCTCTTCGCCGGAGCTCTGTCCGCCGCCGTCCTCCTTTCGGATCGATCCCGAACCGGAGCGGAAAGGTTCCGGGTCGTCATCGCCGCAATCGCCAGTGGCATCGGCGCCGCCGCTCTGGGTGCCTCGCTTCTACTGCCGCTGACGGCGGTCGTGCCGCTCACCTACCGCGGCCAGCACCTCTATTCCGCACGAGCGTTCTCGGCATCGGCCTTTCAGCTCTGGCGGGTCATCGAGTGGTTCTTCCCTCGGTTCTCGGGCGATCCCGGAGTGTTCGGGCCCGGTGCGCACTGGCAATATGCGCTGCACCGCGGCGAAGTCCTGTACATCTGGTCGGTCACGTTCGGCGTTTTGCCTCTTCTCGTCATCCTGCTGGCGGCGCTCCGGCGGGATTTCTGGGATCGACGCGCTCTCGGGCTCGCGGCGGGGGCCTTTGTGACGCTTCTCTTCGCGTTCGGCTCGGCCCTGCCGTTCTACGCTGTGCTGTTTCACGTCGAGGCGCTTCGCCGACTCCGATACCCGATCAAGTTCTATCTGCTCACCAGCCTCTGCGTCGCTCTCCTGTTCGGTTTCGCTCTGGAGAGCTTGAGGCGGCGCCGGGCCGGAACGCGCGAGGTCGCCCTGCTCGTCGGAATCGCCGCCGGCTTCGCGGCGGTCTACGCCGCTGCGCACCCGGACGGACGCGTCGACGCAGCGATCCGGCCGTTTCTCGGCACGCTCAAGGCGCCGGCCGCGGTGCTGCTCACGGCCATCCGCGACACGCTGCGCGGCGATGCGCTTCTCGGGCTCGCCGCAACGGTCGTAGCCGGACTGCTCTGTCTTCTCCGATCGTCGAAGTCGAGTCCCGCACGCAGCGAGATCCTC
>DATDNV010000701.1:0-2320 GCA_036518075.1 Thermoanaerobaculia bacterium | reverse complement strand
TTCCTCCCGTCCCAGGGTTGGACAGCCTGCTCGACCGCCGCGGTGCCGCGCTCGAGAGCGGAGGGATCGAGCCGCTCGATCTCTCCCCTGAACGGCGAGCCGAGCACGATGCCGCGTGCAGCGTCGCGTGCCGAGACCAGGCTCGACAGCTCGACCGTCTCCAGCTCGACCGTCTCGAACCCGGCGCCGCGCAGGTCTCGTTCGACGGCCGCTGCATCCGTGTAGCTGAAGGGGCCTCGTTCCATGTACCGCGGATCCTCCGGGAAGAGGCTCGCCACAGCCCGACCCGCGGCTTTGGGAACGGGATTCAGATCGAGGGTGTCGAAGGTCACCAGCACGTACCGGCCTCCGGGACGCAGGACACGGCGTGCCTCTTCATTCGCACGGATCTTGTCCGGGAAGAACATGACCCCGAAGAGGCAGAGGACGAGATCGAAGCTATCGTCGTCGAACGGAAGCTGTTGTGCGTCCGCTGTCTGAAAGGTGACGCGTTCCGAGTCGAAGTGGTGCGCCGCGAACTCGACGATGGCCGGATTGACGTCCGTCGCGACGATCTCCGCCGCCGGCAGGGCCTCAGTGAGGGCACGGGTGACGATGCCCGTTCCCGCCGCTGTTTCGAGGATCTTGCCCGGCTGGAGAGGCGCCACCCGCTCCGCCACATGCTTCGCATACGGCGCGAAGAGCAACGGACCCATGTATCGGTCGTACAGCTCCGGCGTCGAGTGCTTGAAGACGTCGGTGTCGGTCATGGAGCGAGCCTAGAGCTCGATCACCGGATCGCCGACGCGGATGATCCCACCCCTGAGAATGTCGGCATTGATCCCCGCCCGGCGGGCGAGGCCCCGAGATGGATCGCCTCCACGGTCACGATGGGGCTCGCGACTCTGCGGCTGAGCCACCGTCGGCGGCGGCGCACCGGGCCCGGCCGAGGCGACGCTGCCTCGGCCTCACGCAGCTGGTTCCACAGCTCCTGATTCCGTAGCGCCACCGAGACACGCTCGGTGAAGTCGATCGCTCAGCTGTGGTACGTGGGAATGGAGACGCGCGCCATCGCGGCAAGCGTAGCCCCGCGGCCTAGCGAGACCGGACCACCGCTTTCACGACGTCCCGGAACAGGTTGTGCTTCAGGTTCGCGGTCACCATCTTCCCCTTGCCGAGCCAGATGCCGAACTCGTTCCGGCGGATGTGGTTGTGCGAGATCGTCACGTCGAGCGGCACCGCCCCGAAGACGAGGATGCCCGTCGTCTGCCGCAGAGGATGGGCGCGGCATTGGAATGCGCACTCGAACGCGTCGGGATCGCCGCCGAGGTTGTTCGGGCCGATCGTGTTGCCCACGATCCGGTTGCCCGACAGGTCCTCGTACTTCCCGGGCGGGAGGACGTGCGCGTGCATCGTCACGCCCGCCATCTCGTTGCCGGCGATGTAGTTGTGAGAGACGAGGTTGTCGTACGCGCCGGTGCCCGCGGACGCATTCGCGAACAGAACGCCGGCGCCCTCCTCCGTGATCCCGTTGCCGGTGATCCGGTTGCGGAAGATCACGTTGTCGTAGACGCCGGCGACCGAGGGCTGGCGGTTGCCGTTCGCATCGAGGGCGTGCGGGTTGTGCCCGGGCACCGTGATGCCGCAGTCGTAGAGGTTGCCCGTGACGAAGTTGTGGCCGACCTTGTTGTGGTACGTCGGGCCGAGCTCGTCCGAGAGCAGGATCCCGCCGGCGTTGCCCTCGACCCGGTTGTGGCTGACGATCGAGTCGTAGACGGCCATCAGGTGGATGCCCTCGCCGCAGTCGCCGGGAATCTCTCCGTGCACCCTGCAGGGCGGATACGGAGAGTGGGTCTTCGACGGCTTCCCGTCCTCGTCGTTGCCGATCACGCGATTGCCCCTGATCAGCACACGACCGATCGAATGCCCCGTGAGGGAGCCGGTCACGAGGATCCCCTCGCCGATCGCGCCGGTCACGGTCAACCCCCGGACCGCGACGTCGCTCGACTTTACGGTGATCCCCGCCAGACACGGCGCGCTTCCGGGGCCGAACGGCCCGTTCTGGTCGCACATCCCGTTGGCCGTGGGAGTCCCGCGAATCACGGCTCCCTTCTGCCCCCTGAGCTCGAGCGGCGCGGAGATGACCACGTCTTCGGAGTAGGAGCCACGGCAGACATTGACGGTCGCGCCCGCCGGCGCGGCGTCGACAGCCGCCTGGACGCTCGAATAGCCGGCCGACGCGCAGTCGACGTCCGCCGCACCGGTTGCTCCGTGCGGAGAGACGTAAAGGTCACTTGCGTTCTCTCCCGCCGACGAAGCGGAAACGATCGTCGCCGCCGCC
>DATDNV010000700.1:0-5699 GCA_036518075.1 Thermoanaerobaculia bacterium | reverse complement strand
CCGCCGCAGATCGTGTAGGGCGCGTCCGATCCGACCGCGACCTGGTAGAACTGCCCGAGCGGCAGGTTCTCGAAGCCATGCCAGGACTTCCCGCCGTCGGTCGATTCGAGCGCGAAGCCATCATTGCCCTGGAGAATGCGGTCGGGATTTTTCGGGTCGATCCAAAGGGCATGGTAGTCCGGGTGGATCCTGCGATTGTTCGTCTGAAAGTTCTTGCCGCCGTCAATCGACGTCACCAGGTTGAAGGAGCCGAAGTAGAGCTTGTTCTCGTCCGCCGGCGACACGGCGATCACCGAGAAATACCAGGGCCGGACGTTGATCAGGCGCGTGTCCGAAACCTTCTCCCACTTTTCGCCGATGTCTTTCGACTCGAAAAGCGTGCCCTTCTGGGAGTGGATCAGTGCGTAGACGTGGTTTCCGTTGGAAGGAGCGAACGCGAGCGAGATCCGTCCGAGCGGGCCGTCTGGCAGATTCTTCTGAAGCTTTTTCCAGGTCGTTCCGCCGTCGGTGGATTTCCAGACGCTGCTCCCCGGTCCCCCTCCGATGAATTCCCACGGAAGGCGCCGGAATTGCCACATCCCCGCGATCAGGACGCGCGAGTTCCCCGGCTGCATCGCCAGATCGGACGCACCCGTCTGATCGTCGACGAACAGCACTTTCTTCCACGTCTCGCCGCCGTCCGTGGTGCGGAAGATCCCCCGATCCGCATTCGGCTTCCAGATGCTGCCAAGCACCGCGGCGAAGACCGTGTTCGGGTCGCCGGGGTCGATGACGATGCGAGAAATCTGGCCCGCATCGGCCAGTCCCATCCGGCGCCAGCTCGCGCCCGCGTCGGAGGAGAAATAGATGCCGTGGCCGTCCATGACGTTATTGCGCGGGTTGGCCTCTCCCGTCCCGACCCAAACCAGGTTGGGATTGGAAGGCGCGATCGCGATCGCCCCGATCGAGGCGGGATACTCCTCGAAGATCGGCTTGAAGGAGATGCCTCCATCGACCGTCTTCCAGACCCCTCCCGAGCCGGATCCCACGTAGATGACGTTCGGGTTTCCCGGGATTCCGGCGAGCGCCGTGATGCGTCCGCCGCCGGCGGCGGGACCCAGGTTTCGGAACTGGAAACCGCGCTGGGGTCCGGTCGTTTCCTCTTCGCTCCTCTTCTCCGGCGCCGGGGGCTCAGCCAATTTGGTGGCGGATGCGGGAGGCTTCGTGTCGGCGGCCGGTAACCAGGTCGCGGACGAAATCAAAAGGATCGAGGCAAGAACTACATGTCCGATCTTCATCGCTCTCCTCTTTTCCGAAGGGCCGATTATTTCGCGGGCCCTTGCGAATCAACAAGGGACCTTTGAAGGTTAACGGGCGTCGGACCCGCGGCGTTACTCGTCGACCGCGTAGCCTTCGCCGTAGTACTTGCTCGTGATTCGCGTATGGAACGTGAGCGCCCGGATCGGCGGGTATTTGGGATCGGGCAGCTCGGGAAGGACCTCGAGGGTCTCATCCTCCCAGAGGTACACGTTGAAGGGAAACGAGACGCGTTCTTTTCGTCGCAGGACGGAATCCCGGGGCTTGGAGACCCGATGGGTGGTCGACGGCAAGATGTCGTTGGTGATCCGCTGCATGTAGTCGCCGGTGTTCAGGATGATCGTTCCAGCCGGGGCATCGAGACGGATCCATTTCCCATTCGCGCGATTCAAAACCTGAAGTCCCTCGATGCGCGGCGCCGGAACCAGAGTGAACAGATCGACGTCTTCGTGCCCGAGCAGGCGCGCCGCCCCGGAGGCGTCGTCCTCCCCTCCGACCGGCGGGTAATAGTTCAGCCGGAGACCGAAATTGGTTCCCCTGAGCCGCCGATCGAAGCGGTGAGCGTCGGATCCGAGATAAGCAAGGAGGCTCTGCATGATGGGAAGCACCAGCTTCTCGTGCTCGAGGCAAAGCCGCCGAAAAAAAGGCTCGGCTTCCGGAATCGGCCAGTAGTCTTTCCAGTCGTATCGGATATCGGGGCTGCGGTCGAGATCGAAGGCTCGCCGGCAGAAGACCCACCCCTCCACCAGGTCGGGATGGATGTCGCTCGTTTCCTTGATCGGAAAGTACCCCTGATTGACGGAACCGTGGCGCTGAGCGCGATACCGCAGCTTCTCCTCGAGCGTCGGGCGGGTGAAGACGTCGATCGTCCTTTCTTCCGCTTCGTCGTAGAGTCTCGGATCGACGCCATGCCCTTCGAGAATCGCGAAGCCGATCTCTTGTAGTGCTTCTCCGAGCTCCCTCGCAAAGAGGCGTCGGTCGTTCTCGTCTCCACGCAAGAACCTTCCCAGATCGCACGTCCGAATCCGAAATTCCTCGTCGAATTGCTCGGCCTGGTCGGCCTCCGCGAGTCGGTACTCCTGGCCCTTTTCGACCTGCTCGAATCGAATGAAGTCGCGGTTCTTGGCGTCGACGCGGATTTTGTCGTCGGACACGCGGGGAGCATAGAACAAAGAGGACTTGTGAGGAGTCCGGTATAGATTTCCGGCTGAGCATGGCGGTCGCATTTGCCGGTGGATGTCGGGTGTTCGGGCTCCGGGAGGGCGAGCCGGCGACGCGCCGCGGCGGGCTAACGGTCTGGAGGCACGTCGGCCGCGAGCGGGGAGCCGCCGCGATTTCTCTCTCGGTTCTCGAGCTCGAACCGGGTTCGTCGGCGGCGTGGCGCAATGGTGTCTGCGACGAGGTCCTCGGGATCCTGGACGGGGAAGGGCTCGTCACGGTCGCCGGCGCGAGCCATTCGCTCGGGCCCGGGAGCGGTGTGTACGTGCGGCCGCATGGTCTCGTCCAGATCGCCAGCACGTCCGGAAAGCCTCTCGCGATCGCAAGCTCGCGCTGTCCGGATCCCGGTCCGGAGGTTTTCTTCGAGGATCCGACCGTGTCCGGGGGTGCGTTGCCATCCCGAGGAGCACGGCAACGAGGCGACTCGACGGAGAACGGGAGCAGATCCCTCGCTTCGCTCGGGATGACAGGGGAACAGCTCGGGATGACAGGGAAACAGCTCGGGATGACAGCGGAACAGCTCGGGATGACTGGGGAACAGCTCGTAGCGACAGAGGCGCCTTTTCCCTCGCCCGTCGTTCATTTCGAAGATCAGCCGACTGAGCGCGCGGGCGATGGCCGCTGGTTCCGGGTTCTCGTCGACGCGAAGTCCGGATGTGAACCGGTGACTCAGTTCATCGGTTTCATTCCCCCGGGCCGCGCGCCCGAACACTTTCACGAGTACGAGGAGGTTGTTTGCATCCTGGCAGGCACCGGGCGATTCTGGTCGGGGGATGAGTCGGCACCCATCGCCGCCGGGTCCTGTGTCTATCTTCCGCGCCGGCAGCCGCACTGCCTCGAAAACACCGGGAGCGACACGCTCCAGCTTTGCGGTCTTTTCTATCCGGCGGGCAGCCCCGCCGTGCGCTACCGCCCCGGCGGGAACGGGGAATAATAGATGTGATTTCTCGAGACCAGTTGCCGTTCCGAGCCGTTGGCGACGGTTCCGCCTCCCTCGTCGCCACGCTCGGGCCATGCCGCGAGAGCGACTTGCCGGGCCCTAGCACCTTGAGAATTAACAGCTAGGCAAGCAACTCCGACAGAATCTCCAGAGCCTGATCGACTTCTTCGTCCGTATTGAAGAAATGCGGGGAGATCCGGAGGACTCCGGGCCTCCAGTCGACGAGGACGCCGCGGCGAGCGAGCTCACTCTCGATTCGCTCCGGATCCGGCACTCCGATCATCACCGATCCGCCGCGGTGCTCGCTCGCGGCGGGGCTTTTCAGAGACCAGCCCCGTTCGAGCGACGCTTCGACGATTCGCTGCGTTCGGCGGCGGGACTCCTCCGCGATCGGTTCGAGACCGACGTCGAGAAGAATCTCCAGACCGGGAAGGCAGGAGTAGAGAGAGGGAACCGCGGGAGTTCCCTGCGCGAAGCGGCGGGCGCTCGGGTCGTAGCGAATCCTTCCCGGCGCGAAATCGAACGGGGATTCGTGCGCGATCCAGCCGGTGAGCCGCGGTTCGAGCGACGGTCTCAAGTCCGGTCGCACGTAGAGGTACCCGCATGCGGGTCCGCCGCAGAGCCATTTGATCGTTCCGCCGACCGCAAAGTCGACGCCCCAGTCAGCCACGCGGAGCGGCAGGACCCCCGCCGTCTGGTAGACGTCGAGGAGAACGAGGCTTCCGATCTCGTGCGCGCGCTGGACGATCGGCCGCGGGTCGAGAAGAAACGAGCTGCGGTACGAGGCATGCGACGCGACGACGAGCGCCGTCTCTTCGTCGATGGCCGCGAGGAGCCGGTCGATGGGGATCGACACGCCGTCGTCTGAAGCGACGACTTCGACACGTGCTCCGGCGCGTTCCTGTTCACGCCAGACGTATTCCGTCGTCGGAAATTCCAGAGCAGTCGTTACGATCTTGCGCCGGCGGCTGGACCCGAAGTCGAAACAGGAGGCCACGGCCGACAGCGCGACCGACGCGTTGGGCTGAATCTGGACGGAGCCCGGCGGCGCGCCGAGAAACCGGGCGAGCAGTCCGCCGATGCGGCTCGGGAGGTCCCACCACTCCGCCTTCCAGGCGTTCTCGCTGCCGTAGTCCTCCCAGCGCCGCAGGTAGAGACGCATCGCATCGCGCGCGCCCCGCGGCATCGGTCCGAGGGAGTGGCTGAGGAGATGAATCCATCGATCGAGCGACGGAAACTCGGAGCGCCTTCGATCGCGCATCAATTGTCGGCGGCGTGGGACCGGCTCAACGCGGCGCGATAGTCGTGGTTCTCCCGCGCGCCCCGCCGGCGCCCCAACACGTAGATCGCCGCGCCGATCGCCGCCCACATCGCGCAGAGCTCGAGCGTCGTCAAGGAGTGTTTCGAGACCCGTTCGGCGAACGAAAGGCTCGAGAGCGTCGCGGCGTCGCCAACGACCTGCAGCGCGATCAGACCGCCCATCGCGAGGAGCGACAGAACGGCTGCGGATCGCCACACCGCGGGCGCCAGACGAACTGTGACCGAGGCAAAGAGAAGCGGGTTCGCGCGGGGAAGCGCGAGAAGCGCGAAGCTGTGGAGAAAATAGAGGAGGACGAGGGCGAAGACCGCGATGTTCAGCGCGAGCGAGACCTGGCCGCTCAGCAGCAGGAGCGCCGAAGCCGCCAGCGTCCATGTCAACCCGACGATCGGCGTGCCCGTCGCCCCGGAGATCGAACCGAGCCAAGGGGGCGCCAACCGATCCCGAGCGACCATGATCGCGAGGCGCGAGGGAACGAGCATCGTCGCATTGACCGAGGTCGTCAGCGCCATCACCGCGCCGAGACCCACGAACCAGGCGGCTCCGACCGGCAGGTAGACGCTCGCGACGTCCACCATGGGCGCCGGGCTCGCGGCCAGCCGAGCGCCGGGCAGAACACCGAACGCGACGGCGGAGATTAAGAAGTAGGCGGCCGTCGCGACCAAAATCCCTTTCGCGAAGATTGCCGGAAGGCGGCGAGTCGAGTCCTTGACCTCCCCCGCCGCCTGCGCGAGCGACTCGAAGCCTGCGTACGCGAAGAACAGCGGCGGCAGCGAGGCTGCAAATCCGGAGGCGCCGTGCGTGAAAAAGGGGAAGTCGTTGCTCGTATGAATTGCGAAGAGCCCGGGGACGACGAGCACGAGGATCGAGAGACCGAGAAGCGCGCACATCGCGACCTGAATCCGCCCGAACCAGCGCACGCCGGCG
>DATDNV010000699.1:0-2481 GCA_036518075.1 Thermoanaerobaculia bacterium | reverse complement strand
CGACGTCCTGCGCTCGCCGGCGCTCGCGGATCTCGGCCTGCGCACCGTGGCCGGGGAGAAGGGCTTCCACCGCGCGATCTCCTGGGGCCGCATCCAGAGGCCCGGCCTCGCGCTCGCGGGCTTCCAGGCCTTCATCAAGCCGGGCCGCATCCAGATCCTGGGCGAGAGCGAGCTCAACTATCTCGACACGATGCCTTCCGCCGTGCGCGAGGAGCGGATCGCCGCGATCTGCGCGCTCCCCGTCTCCGCGTTCGTCGTCACGAAGGGGCAGGAGGTGCCCCAGGATCTCGCCCGCGAGTGCCGGCGCCGCGACGTCCCCCTCCTCGTGTCGGACCGCACGACCTCCGTCGTCATCCAGACGATCACGCGCAACCTCGAGGACGAGCTCGCCCCCTCGACCACCGTCCACGGCGTGCTCGTGGACGTGTACGGCATGGGCGTCCTTCTCCTTGGCGAGTCCGGGATCGGCAAGAGCGAGTGCGCGCTCGACCTGATCCAGCGCGGGCACCGGCTCGTGGCGGACGACGTCGTCGAGATCCGCAAGTACCCGAACGGCTCGCTCGTCGGGCGCGCGGCCGAGATGATCCGGTACCACATGGAGCTGCGCGGGATCGGGATCATCAACATCAAGCATCTCTTCGGGGTCTCCGCCGTGCGCGCCTCGAAGTCGATCGAAATGGTGATCGAGCTCGAGCGCTGGGATCCGACCAAGAAATACGACCGGCTCGGGCTCGACGGAGAGACGTATTCGATTCTGGACCGGCCGCGGCCATTCTTGCGGCTCCCCGTGGCGTCGGGCCGCAACATCGCGCTCCTGATCGAGATCGCGGCCCGCAACGAGTTGCTCAAGACTCAGGGCTACGACGCGGCCAAGGAGTTCGCCTTGAAAGTCGACGAGCAGATCGCGCGCAACATGCAGTCGCCCGCGCGCCGGCCCGCTTGACCTCCCGCCGTCCGACCAAAGCCTCGAAGTCGCGGACGCGCCGGCGTTCTCCTCGGGGGACGACCGACGGTTTCACTCCTCCCAAGAGCCTCGTGATCGTCACGGGCCTCTCCGGCTCCGGGAAGAGCTACGTCAACAAGTGCCTCGAGGACATGGGCTACTTCTGCGTCGACAATCTTCCTCTGGAGCTGGTCGAGCCACTGCTCGCGCGCGTGACGGCGCCCCGCGTGGGAATCATCCTCGACGTCCGGAATCCCGACTTCACGGGCCGCTTTCCCCAGATTCTCGGACGGCTGCGGGCGCGGGCGCCCGGGACACGCCTCTTGTTTCTCGACGCGTCGGAGGAGGCGCTCATCCGGCGGTTCTCGGAGACGCGGCGGCCGCATCCGCTCGCTCCGGGACGTCCGCTGCTCGAAGCCCTGCGCCGCGAACGCGATGCCCTCGGCGAGATGCGCTCGGAAGCCGACGTCGTGGTCGACACGTCCGACATGACCGTCCACGATCTGCGATCGGTCATTCAGAAGACGTTCGTCGGGGATCCGTCGCGCGCGCGGATGGTCGTCTCGCTCGTTTCGTTCGGCTTCAAGTTCGGCGTGCCGCACGACGTGGACCTTCTGTTCGACGTGCGCTTCCTCGCGAATCCGCACTTCGTGCCGGAGCTGAAGCCCAAGACCGGCCTGGACCCCGCGGTGGCGGCGTACATCGAAAAGGATCCGGAGACGACGCGTCTGCTCCGAAAGCTGACCGATCTTCTCGACTACGTGCTGCCGCTGTACGAGAAGGAACACAAGAGCTATCTCGCGATCGGCGTCGGCTGCACCGGCGGCCGCCACCGCTCCGTTTACATCGCCGAGCGGATCGCGCGGCTCTTGGCCGATCGAGGACATCCCGTCCGAGTCTCGCATCGCGACGCCACGCGCGAGTGATCGCCGGCGGATGAGATAATGCGCGGCGCTCGAAAATCAGAATTGAGATCATGATCGGGGTCCTTCTCGTGACGCATGGAAAACTGGCGGAGGAGCTCCGCGCGGCAGCGCGGACGATCCAGCCGGAGTTCTCGCGCATCGTCGCCGTCGCACTCGAATGGAATCAGACCGGCGAAGACGCACGCGAACGGATTGCAAAGGGGCTCGCGCAGACCGACACGGGTGAAGGGACCGTCATTCTGACCGACATGTTCGGTGGCACTCCGACCAACCTTACGCTTTCGTTCCTCAGGAAAGATCAGGTCGAGATCGTCACGGGAGTCAATCTGCCGATGGTGCTCAAGTGCGCGGCGCTTCAGTCGAGCGGCAAGACGCTGACGGAAGTCGCACACCTGGCGCGCGACCGTGGCCAACGGTCGATTTGCGTCGCGTCGGATCTCCTGGCGGACGAAGAGGCGGGGGCGGCCGCCCTGTCAGATGTGAAGGAGCCATGATCGAGCGAGAGCTCGCGATCCGGAACCGGCTCGGGCTTCACGCGCGCGCTGCGGCGAAGTTCGTCCAGACTGCCAGCCGCTTCAAATCGGCGGTGAAGATCCGTAAGAACGGCGAAGA
>DATDNV010000698.1:0-2745 GCA_036518075.1 Thermoanaerobaculia bacterium | reverse complement strand
CTGCCGCTTGCTGGGGGGTCTTGCGTGCGATTCGAGACTGGAGGAGTCCTGAACCGGGAGGAAATAGTCGCGGTGGCGCACAGTCTGGACGAAGACGTAGACGGCCCAAAGCGCAGTCGAAACCGCGGCGACGAATCCGAGCTGCCGGTCGTTGTAGCTGCCGATCGGTGTCGAGGTCGTGAAGGTCGGCATCACCAGCGAGAGCGCCGACATGACGATGAGCGCCCCGAGCCCTCCGCCGGAACCCTCCACCCGGAACGTCTGCTCCCGGTGTTTCAGGCCTCCGACCAGAATGCATAGGCCCACAACGCCGTTCAAGATGATCATGACTGCCGCGTAAAGCGTGTCGCGCGGAATGACCGCCGAGTCCTCGCCTCCCGCGAACACCATCGACAGGATGAGAGACGCCTCGATGACCGTCACGACGAGGGCGAGCACCAGCGTTCCAAAAGGTTCTCCGACGCGGTGCGCCACGACCTCGGCATGATGGACCGCGGCGAGGACCGCACCCATCAGGGCAGCCGCGCACAGCACCGCGAGCCACGGACCGACTCCCGCCAAGAGACCAACCCCGAAGACGAGAAAGGAGATCGCAGGGATCAGCCACCAGATCTTCACTGCGGCGGATTGTAGCGTTGGGCTGGAGAGTCTCGCGATTGGCTCTTGGTGAAGAAATTGGATTGATCAACAAATTGAGAATTGAGGACCGAGAATCGTGCATCTAGCCAGAGAGCTTGCGCTCAGGAGGCGAGCTTCGGTTCCAGACCCCGTTTAGAAAATTTCCGGCCGCCGCTCGAGGAGCGAGCGCCGCGGCCAGTCCGCGAAGTCTCCGCGAAGTAACCGGACGGAGGTACCTCAGCCCGCCTAGGAAAGGTGTCGCGCGGTGTCTGACTCAGCTCGCAGCGCGAGGAGTCTCGCAGAGGCGAGCAGCCTCGCGCGGCGGGAGCGAGAGAGAGCGCAGGACGAGGCTCGCGGTCGAGGCAGATCGCCGAGCCGCGAGCCGGTGGCGACCGCCACGTCCTGAGCGAGCGGAAGCGACGGATTGGTCGGGGCGAGTGGATTTGAACCACCGACCACTCGGTCCCGAACCGAGTGCGCTACCAGGCTGCGCTACGCCCCGAGGGGGACGCTTTATACGCGATTTGCCGCTTTGGTGCAAAGGCCGGGGGCCGAAACACGCACGGAACCGGAAGAGGAGCGGCGGCCGCCTGGGGTTATTGAACCCGCGCGGACAAGTGTCCGTTCGAGTAGTCGAGGCGCAGGACCTTCGTCTCCCCCGTCGCGATCTGGGCGCTCGTCTGCGCCAGCAGAGACGCCGGAATGTCCGGGCCTGAGAGCCAGGCCTTCACGGACATCGTTCCGGGCTGCATCGGCAGGGCCACGTCGACGGTTCCGGTTCCGCTGACTTTCTTGAACAGTCCTTCCTTCTTTCGAAAGTCGAAGGGCTGCCGCAGCACGATCTTTTCGTTGATCGCAACCATGATGTTGCCTTCGGAGATCGGCGAGTCAAAAAGCAGACGCAGGGTCGTCGGGCCGCTCGCCACCGAGGCGGGCGCCGTCGGCGCCGGGCCCTGCTTCTGGGCAACCGCGACCGCGGTCGGAGTCGTGGCGCGCCGCGCGACGGGTGCCGCGGCCTTGGCCGCCTTCTTTCTGGCGGCGGCCGCCGCGGCCTCAGCCTCGGCGATCTTCGTCGCCGCATCGGTGCGCAGCTGCTGAGCCTCGACTCGGCCGCCGTCCAAGGCGAGCACGTCGTCCGCCTGCCGCTTCGCATCCTCGTAATTGCCCGCGGCAAAAGAGGCCTGCGCCGCCTGCATCTTCTGCTCGGCGGCTGCTGCCTTGTCCGCTTCTTCCTTGCGGCCAGCCAGAGCGTTCTCCGCCATCTGGGCGTAGCGGCGCGCAAGCTGGTTGTTCGGGCTGCGCGCGAGAACGGCGCGACACAGGGCGAGACTTCGCTCGTACTGTCCTGACGCGAAGAGCTTCTGAGCCTCGGCGATCGACTGCCGCTTCTCTTTGGTCTCCTTCTCCAGAGTCGCGTCGACCGGCTCCTTGGGTCGGGCCACGACCAGCGAATAGATAAACAGTGGGCTCAGCGCGACGACCCAGAAGAGAAACACCGCCGCGGCGACGGCGAGGAACCAGCGAGAGTTGATCTCCGCCTTGAGAAACTTGCTCCAATCCTTCGCCGCGAGCTCCGCGGCCTGCTTCTTGAGCGCCTCGATCGCCGGAATTTTCCTCCCCGCCGGAGCGGGCGCCTTGGGAACCGTGGGGCGCGGCGGAGGCAGCGGAGCGGCGGCCGTCGTCGACGGACGCGAAGCAGGCGGAGAAGGCGGTGGCGGCGGCGTGGATGAGATGACGGGAGGGAACTCGTCTCGAGGAATGATGTTGGTCCGCAGCTCCTCGGGCGCCGTCGCCATCGGAATGCCTCCCGCGAGCGGGAGCGGCGGAATCGCCGGCGGAGGCAGATCAACGCCCAGGGAGGGGTTCGTGTCGGTATCTCGGGCGTCGACGTTGTAAGTCCCCGTCGGCGCGAGCGGCTCGGCCGAGGGGAAGTCTTCGGTCGAAAGGACTTCGGTGGCTCGATCGTCCGGAGGCGTCACCTGCGTCGAGCGGCCGGGCGAAGCTCCCCCTTCGACCAGCTGATCGAGGTTCGCCAGACGCAGCGTCGGCATGAATTCGGCCTCGGACACGATCGTGCCGAGGTCCTGCAGTGCCTTCTGCTCCTCCAGGTGCGCCCGGAGCTGATGG
>DATDNV010000697.1:0-3067 GCA_036518075.1 Thermoanaerobaculia bacterium | reverse complement strand
CGAGAGAGAGAAGGCGATGTCTTCGTGACCTCCCCCGGCGTTGGCTTCGAAGCGAAAGTTTCCCGCGCTCCAGGAGAGAGCCGAGGAGACGATGTGCTCCATCAACCGGCGAGACTCCGCGTCGAGCACGGTGCGCGAAACGAGTCCCATCTCGACCAACAGCTCGTCCAGACGCATCCCGCCGGAACGCTGCGCCTGAAGCGCGCGATCGAGATCGCGTCGCGTGAGATAGCCCCAGCTCAGAAGGGTCGCTCCCAGGCGGTGCTCTTCCACCGACGAGCGCGCCGCTCGCAGCTCGCCGCTCTCGAAGAAGAGCCAGCGCCACTGCTCGGCGCGGGAAAGCTGCAGTCGCCCCGTCAGGCGCGCGCGCTGAATTTGGCGCAGCACGGCAAACAAGGGAACCTCGGACAACTCTCCGGTGAATGCGGGATGGTCGATTTTTCCTTTGAGCTCAGACACGGCAAACCTCTCTTCACAATCAGGGATCGCAAGGAGGGTGCCGGGGATCGCGACCCGTAACTGGCTGAAAGAAGGGTTCTTACGGGTTGACCCGAATGTCTCTGGCTGTCTCGCGAGACGTCTCAGGCGAAAGGCGGCTACAAGTCCATCAGAGAGTCGAGGCCTCGGCGAAGCCCAATGAAGGACGCGACCTTCCGAATCGCGAGCAGCGTTCCGGCAATGTAGGGTCCCGCGCCGGACCCGGAGTCGTGGCGGATCGAGAGCCGCTCGTCGGGCAGTCCGAAGAGGATCTCCATCGAGGACACGAAACCCGGAAGGCGCACCGAGTGGATCTGCGAGCCCTGAAAGCTCGCGCCTCTCGCTTGCGGAAGGCCATGCGTTTTCTCGACGGCAACCTCTGTCTCCGGCCGCCGGATCGCCGCGAGGCGGTTGGCGAGCTGCCGCGCCGTGCCGCTCGGCGCATCGGGCTTTCGGGAGTGTCCGTACTCGATGATCTCCCAGGCCGGCAGGTGCTTGGCGGCGATCTCCGCGAACCTCTGCAGCAGCACGGCCGTGATGGCGAAATTTCCGACCGCGATGACGCCGACCGGCTTCGCACGAGCGGCCTGGTCGATCGACGCGAACTGCTCTTCCGTCACTCCCGACGAACCGATCACCACGTGAGCGCCCGCGGCGATCGCCGCGCGAACGTGAGATTCGACCGCCTCCGGGCTCGTGTAGTCGACCAAGACGTCGCAAGGCGTGCGCAGAGCCTCGGCCACGGTGCCCTGGATCGTCGTCGTCAGGTCGGGATCACCGAGGACCTCGCCCAGCGGCCGGCCTGCGTGCGAGCGCGAAACCGCGCCGACGAGCTCGAGGTCCTCCGCAGCCGCGATTGCCGGAGCAAGGCCGCAGCCGACCCAGCCGGTCGCGCCAGCCAGACACACGCGAAGTTTCTTCGTCATCGCGCGACTGCCAGGATGAGACCCGCGAGACAAAGGACCAGACCGGCGGCGTTGGCGGCGGAGAGCTTCTCACCGAAGAGAAGAAGCCCCGTCGGGATCAGGACGATCGCGACCGCTGCGTTGGCGGCCGCCGATCCGATGCTGATGCGCCAGCCGGATCGGTACGCGAGCAGGAACCCGAGCTCGACTCCAACGATTGCAACGCCCACGACGAGGCTTGCCCAATTGATCTTTCGCACCGCCTGGTCCAGCGGCCCGCGCAGCGGAAAGAAGGGAAACAACAGAAGCGTCACGACCACCGCCACCGTGTAGGTGACGAGCAGGGACACGAGAGGGTGAGCACCGGGCGCAATCGACTTCTGCGAGACGTGGTAGACGACGTTGGACAAGACGATCACCAGAAGCGATACCAGGAATAGCGTCATTGTGCTCCTCGATTCCGATTCGAGTTTCAAGATGATTCTTCCTCGGGCTCTAATCTTGAATCTTGAATCGGGAATCTTGAATCTACAAGACCGCGTACGCGCGCACCGGAAAGCTTCCCATACCGGCGACCGGAGCCGGTACGGCATGGAACCGAAAGCCGTCGGACGGAAGCGCGCTCAATCGTGTCAGGTGCTCGACGACGGGAATGCCGGCCTCGAGAAGAAGCGTGTGGACGGGGCGCGAGAGGTCCGTCGCGTCGTCGATATTGAGTGAATCGATCCCCACGAGCGCGGCGCCCTCGCGCACGAGCAGCTCCGCCGCTCCCCGGGTCAGGTAGGGATGGCCCTCCGCGTACTGCGGCGTCCTCCAGTGGCGATCCCAATCGGTCCGGACCAGCACGGCGCGGTCTCGAATGAGGCGGTCCCGGAAGATCTCCGCTTCCAGCGCGCGGCCAGCTCGGGTGGCATCGATGAGAGTTCCGGGAAGATCCGCCAGCTTGATCAGCGGAAGGCCGGCGACGTCCGTACCCTTCGCGAATCGATGGAAAGGCGCATCGACATACGTGCCGGTGTTCGCGACCATCTCGACTCGGCCGATCTGAAAGGTCGTCCCCGGAGCGTAGCGGCCTTTCGTCGACTCGCGGCTCCAGAAGTCCGAGACCGCCGGTCCCGGCAGGCCCGGATAGGTCGTCATCCCCGCCTCGATCGGGTGAGAGAGGTCGATGATCCGCCGGCCGCTCAATTCCAGCCGCGCCGTTCTCGAAGGCGTTCGGGGGTCTGGGCGACGTCGGCGATCAGGCTCTTCCTCTCCATCCGGGACAGAGGTACCGCCGGCTTGGAAAAGGCGTCTACCGGGTATCGGAGGTCCATCCGTCTCCCGCAGCAAGGGCTTCGGTGACCATCGGGACCTGTTCCCGCAGGAATTCTTTGACGCCTTCCGCTCCGGTCAGGCGCAGTTCGACCGGACCGGATTTGCCGACGACGTTGAGCTCGAGCTTCAAGTGCGGACAGCAGGCGCTCTCCAGGCGCATCCACTCCGCCAGGCGCGCGAAGACAGAGCCGTCCTCCATGAAGCGAAGCGCGTAGCCGTCCGGCAGCTCGCGCGCGCTTTCCAGAAGAGGGCTCAACTGCTCGATGAGGCCGGCGTGGTGAACGCGCTCGCCAGGCGTGAAGGCATCCAGGTGGCAGACGAACCGCGCACCCGACATGATCCTCTCTTCTTCACTTCGCATTCGATTT
>DATDNV010000696.1:0-10271 GCA_036518075.1 Thermoanaerobaculia bacterium | reverse complement strand
AAGCCGGAGACGATCATCGAGAATGTAGACCTGAAGATCGGGGATCGGTCGGCCGATGGCGCTGACCGCCGGCTGTCGAAGATCCTCGCGAGCGATCACGCGATAGGTCACATGCACGGTCGTTTCGGTGATGCCATACATATTGACGATTCGAGGGGCCTCGTCGCCATGACGGTCAAACCACGGCCTGAGCATTCCGGGATCCAGCGCCTCTCCTCCCAGGATCACGAAACGGAGCGCCAGCGGATCGGTCGAAATCTCGTCCTGCGCAATCAACTGGCGGAGAGCCGAGGGAGTTTGATTCAGAACGGTCGTGCCGGACCGAACTAGAAGCGCGCGAAATGCCTCGGGCGAGCGAGCGACGCTTCCGGGGACGATGACGAGGCGCCCTCCATACCGCAGCGCGCCCCACAGCTCCCAGACGGAAAAGTCGAACGCATAGGAGTGAAACAACGTCCAGACGTCTCGCTCGTCGAAGTGGAACCACGGCTCCGTCGCGGTGAAGAGCCGATCGATGTTGCGATGAGTGACCACAACGCCTTTGGGCTTTCCCGTGGAGCCGGAGGTGTAGATGACGTAGGCCGGGTCTTCCGAAGAGACCAGACGCGTTGGATTTCCGCTGTCCCGTGCCCCGATCGTTTCCGCGTCGGCATCGATCGAGCAGACCCGAACGTGGGATTGCTCCGGGAACAAGGAACGGAATTTCGACGCGGTGACGAGAACAGGCGTCTGGGCATCTGCGAGCATGAAGGCGAGACGCTCGGCCGGATATTCCGGATCCAGCGGGACGTACGCCCCCCCGCTCTTGAGCACGGCGATGAGGGCGATGACCATCTCCAGCGATCGGTCGAGACACACGCCGACGAGAACCCCGGGACCGGCGCCGAGCGCGCGCAAATGAGAGGCAAGCTGGTTGGCCTTCCGATTGAGCTCCGCATAGCTGAGACGTCGGTCCTCGAACTCCGCCGCGACCGAATCCGGGCTCCGGTCCGCTCGATCTTCGAGAAATTCGTAGATCGGACGGCCGCTCGCAAAATCTCGAGAGGGCGGGTTCCAGTCAGAGACGATCTCCGCTCGCTCCGTCTCGGGAAGAAGATCCAGCTCGCTGATCCGAAGGTCGGGAGTCCGGACAATCGAGTCCGTGAGCGTCTCGAATCGGGCCAACATCCGCTCCAGCGACTTCTCCTCGAACAAGTCGGACGATCCGACGAGAGTGCATGCCAGGCCATCCGCCGTTTCCGTGGCATGAAGCTCCAGATCGAAGCGGGACGTCCGAGTCCACGACTCCAGCGGAGTCACCTTCGCCCGTTTCAACCGCAGCGGCGCCAGCGGCACGTTCTGGAGAACTCCGAGTACCTGTGCGATCGGGTTGACGGCAAGGCTTCGCTCGGGACGAAGCGTCTCGACGATCTTCTCGAGCGGCACGTCCTGATGCGTGTAAGACTCGAGCGCGGCCTCGCGCACGCGGGCAAGAACCTCTCGGAACGTGGGGTCGCCCGACAAATCGCTGCGGAGAACGATGGTATTCGCGAAAAACCCGATGAGGTTTTCGAGCTCCGGCAGGTTACGGCCGGCAATGGGCGCCGCGACCGACAGATCGTCCTGCCCGGTGTGCCTCTGGAGAAAGACGTTGAATGCGGCCAGGAGCGTCATGAAGAGGGTCGCGCCCCGCTCCCGCGAAACTGCCGCGAGCGCGTCGAGACGTCGTTTGGAAAACAAGCGTGTGTGGTAGGCGCCCCGAAGAGTCGGCACCGTCGGTCGCGCCCGATCCGTCGGGAGGTCGAGGGAACCGACGCCCCGAAGGTGCTCGGCCCACTTCGCGATTTGCGCGGCAGCGGCGGGCGATTCCAGAAACTCACGCTGCCAGATGCAGAAGTCCGGATACTGGACATCCAGGGGTTCGAGAGGCCGGACTTCGCCGCTCGAAAACGCGTCGTAGAGGATGGACACCTCGCGGAAAAACACCTCCATCGACCAGCCGTCCGCGGCGATGTGATGTGCAGTGACCTGAAGAACGTGGAGTTCGGGCGCCAGTCGCATCAGGGTCGCTCGGAGCAGCGGACCTGTGGATAGATCGAAGAGATCCTCGGCATCCTCCAACGCGCGCTCGAGCGCTCTTGGCATCCTCTGCGCCTCCGGAAGGTGCTCGAGTGATACGACGGAAAACGGAACCGTCGGCTTTTCGGCAACGATTTGAACGGGTTGCCCTTCCCGATTCGCGAAGGTCGTCCGCAGCGACTCGTGGCGCGCGACGACTTCCTCGACCGACCGCCGGAGCGCTTCGTCGGAAAGGGGACCCTCCACTCGCAGCGTCCGCGTCAGGTTGTAGGCGCGGTTTCCGGGAACGAGCTGATCGAGCACCCAGAGCCGCTGCTGCGCTGAAGACAGCGGGACCGGGGCCGCGAGATCCGCGCGCCGGCGAATGCGAGGAGGTGACGAAGAGGCAATCCGCCTCGCCTCCTGGATGCGTTTTTCCAGCAGCGACCTCTGAGCGGCAGAGAGCTCGGGTGAAGGCCGATCCACGTCTTCACTCATGTGGAATCTCCGGGTCGAGGGGACTCGGCCGCCCGCACCCCTTCCCCGGCGGGTTCGCCGAGCGCTCCTGCGAGACTTCCTCGACCAGCGACGCCTCGATTCGCGACGCGAGCTCCGTGAGCGTGGGCGCTTCGAACAGCGCGCGCAGCGATAACTCGATACCGAACGCCTGGCCGATACGCGAGAGCACTTGCGTCGCCTTGAGAGAATGGCCGCCCAGGTCGAAGAAGTTGTCCTCGCGCCCAATCCCTTCCAGGCCGAGCACGGACTCCCAGATTCCCGCCACCACCTCCTCCACCGGTGTGCCGGGCGGCGAGATCCTACGAGCTCGTGGCTTCGCCATGGGCGCGGGAGCGGGCAAGGCGGACCGATCCAGCTTTCCGTTGGGAGTGAGCGGTAGGCTCTCGAGAAACACGAACGCAGCGGGGACCATCACGGCCGGGAGTTGGCGCGAGAGGCTCTGACGAAGCTCCTCAACGGTGCAGGACATATCCCGACGTGGGACCACGTAGCCCACGAGTTCAACCTCTCCATCCTGTCGCCGACGCGCAACGACGGCGCAGTGCTGGACGGCCGGTTGACTGGACACCACCGCGGCGACCTCCTCCGGCTCGACGCGGACGCCGTGAATCTTGACCTGATCGTCGAGGCGCCCGAGAATCTCGAGGGAGCCGTCCGGGCGATAGCGTCCTCGGTCGCCGGTGCGGTACAGAAGATCTTTCGGATCCTGCCGGAACGGGTTCGGGACGAACCGGCTTCGCTGGTCGTCAGAGGCGTTCACATAGCCGAGAGTCCGGAAAGGTGTTCTCAACACGATTTCGCCCACTTCGCCGAACCCGCACGGCCGTTCGCCATCTCGCCATACGAACGCTTGCGTATCGGGAAGCGGGCGGCCGACCGGCTGTACGCCCGAAAGGGGATCCACGGGGACCACGTAGAAGCATTTCGCGAGGGTGGTCTCCGTCGGCCCGTAGAGGTTCACGATGTCTCCGGCCTTCGGGAAGGCTTCGATCCACTTCTGCACCAGCGCATCGGTCAACGGCTCGCCCGCGAAGAATGCCCAGCGCAGACCCGCCAGCTCCACCTCGCTGGAAGCGGACGCCAGCCAGACCTGCGCGATGGAAGGAACCGTATGGAGCGCAGTGATCCTCGCGCGATCGAGCCAAAGCAGAGTCTTTCTCGCCGCCGCGTCATCGTCGAAACCGGGCACGTGCAGGCTCGCGCCGCTGGTCAGCGGAAGAAACACGTCTCGGAGAACGACGTCGAAGGAGAGACCGGTCAGGTGCGCGCAACGGTCTTCCGGTCGGATCGCGAACTCGTCTCGTTGCCAGCGGAGAAAATGGGCAAGCCCCTTCTGAGATCCGAGGACTCCTTTGGGAACGCCGCTCGTTCCGGAGGTGAAAAAGAGGTACGCGGGGTCGTCGGCTAGAAGCGTCGGCAGCACGGCGCGGGAGGCTCGCGATTCCGCCAGGGATCCATCACTCCGAACCTCGATGACTTCCAGGCCAGCCGCGGGGAAATCCGACGGCTTGTCCACGAGAAGAAGATGCCGCGCGCGCGCCTCCGAAACCATGAGCTGACGGCGTGCGAGAGGTAGAGCCGGGTCGAGTGTGAGCAGGACGCCGCCGCTCCGGAGAACGGCCATCATCGCGGCGACGCGGCCCGCGCTCCGAGGACCGGTGACTGCAACGACTTCTCCACGAATGAGACCTCGATCGATCAAGCGCTCCGCGATCGCTCGAGAGCGCTTCTCGAGTTCCAGGTAACTCAAAACGCGCTCGCCATGGACGACCGCCTCGGCTGAGGGCGTTCGAGACACCCAGGAAAGAAACTCCTCCACCGCAAGCCCGACGCGCGGCTCGACGAGAGCCACCGACGCGTCCGACAGCGTCCGTCGCGCGGATTCGGTCGTCAGCGAATAAGAATCAATGCGGTCGCAAGGAGAGCGCGCGATCTGCCGGAGCAGGCCTTCGTATTGCTCGAGCAGGATTCGCATCCGCGGCTCGTCAAAAAGGTCGGAGTTGTAGGTCGCGGTCAGGTGGACACCATCGGATCGCTTTGTGGCATAGACGGTCAGGTCTCGGGGAGAGGCGTTCTCAGGAATCTCGAGGGACTTCGCGGCGAATCCCGGCGGCTCCGTTCGACCATCTCCGCCGTCCAGGACGTGAAGGGAGATGTGGAAGACGGGCGGCAATGCCGCTGGATCGTGCGGAAGTCCCGTGAACAGCTCCTCGAACTTAAAGCCCGAATGTTCCGACGCTTCGCGTGCGGCGCCCTGGACTCTTTTCACCAGATCCAGAAACGCCGGATTCCCGGAGAGGTCGGTCCTCAACGCCAGCTCGGCGGAGTAAAGATCCCCCGGCTGTTTCGCTGGTTTCAATGGGTCGGGGCCGCGGGAACTGACGACGAGGTCCTCCTGACCCGATAAGCGCGACAGGAGGAGATTGAAGGCCGCGAAGAGAACGGCGAAAAAGCTCGCCTGCTCTCGATGGCACAACTGCTCCAGATCCGAGGCAACCGTTGCCTCTCCCGCGCGCGACACCTCCGCGGCTCGAAACGACCGGCGACTCGAGAGCGTTCGGTCGGTAGACAGCGCGACGAAGGGAGTCGCTCCCGCGAGCTTGCGCTTCCAGAACGCCAGGGATTCTTCCGAAGCGGTTCCGACGAGGGAGGCTGCCCCGCCTTCGCGGCCGAGCCAGTCTCTGCGAACGAGCACCAGTGTCTCCGCGCCGGGGGTTCCCATCACCGCTTCGAACCGAGGATCCTTTCGAGGAGGACCGCCCTCGCGGAATCCGAGGCTGATGTAGAGCTTTCGCGCCACTTCGTTCCCCAAGAGCAAAGAGAGTTGCACGCGGTCGAATCCGGCGCGAAACCCCTCCTCGATCGCTGCGCTCACGACTCTCTTCGCCAGTCCGAGCCGGCGAAAGCGCGGAAGAGTCGCGATGTGCTCGAGCACCCAGATGCCCTTGGGCTCGTCCGCCGCGCAGCGGAGGACCGGGCTCATTCGTTCCATGGCGTCAGCGATTTCGGCTTGCGACCAGCCGTTCTCCTGAAGGGCCGGCACCACGTTCCGCTTCCCGGATGTCGAAGGATCGAACCCGGACGCTCCGGCCGCAACCTCGCCCTCGAGCTCAGCAACGAAGAAATGAGAGTAGTGAAAATCGGTCAGCGTCCCAGAAAGCACCAGGCGCGCGAGCTGCTCGCGTTGAGAGGACCGATCTCCCCCGAAGAGAATGTCGTAGGACCCCCCGGAGGGCGACTCACCCGCGATGAGGATGAGCTCGGCCAGGACCGCAGCGTCTTGCGTTCTTGCTCTTCGGATCAGGGGCTTCACGTTCAGAACACGAACTCGATTCGAATGGGGACCTTTCGACAGACCTCCTCATAGGAGGCATTCGCGCGGAAAGACTCCATGGATATCGAGTGGAGAACCGATTACGAAACGGGAGTTGGTCTGTCCGTGTCTCGATAGTCCCCGGGTCGGACTCGGCGCTCCTCCGATTCCCGCCGCACCGCGAGCGTGGCCTCGGGCAGCAGGAAGTTCAGGAACGCGCGGATGTCGTCGCGGTTGCCAGCGACGGCGAGTTGCTCCAGGCGGATTAGGGCCCGTTCGACCTGTTCGGGCGGATAGGCGGCCAGCTTGCCAATGAAGATTTTCGGGTGGCGGGTCTTCGCGATGCCCTCTCCGAGAAGCTCGAGCTCTTCGTGGAGCTTCTCGCCGGGACGAAGCCCCGTGAACACGATATCCATCTCCTCGAAAGGTTTCAGACCCGTGAGCGTAATCATCGCGACGGCGAGGTCGAGAATGCGAACAGGCTCCCCCATGTCGAGGATGAAGATCTCGCCGCCCGCTCCCATCGCGCCGGCCTGCAGGACGAGCTGTGACGCTTCCGGGATGGTCATGAAGTAACGACGCATGTCCGGGTGCGTCACGGTGACCGGGCCGCCGCGGCGTATTTGCTCACGAAAGATCGGGACCACCGAGCCGGCGGAGCCGATCACGTTGCCGAACCGCACAGCGACGAAGCGGGTCTTGTACCGGAAAGCAAGATCCTGGACGACGAGCTCCGCCACACGCTTCGATGCGCCCATCACGGAGGTCGGCCGGACGGCTTTGTCGGTCGAAATCATGACGAACGTTTCGACGCCGAACTCTCCGGAGACCCGTCCGAGGAGCCTCGTCGCGAGCACGTTGTTCTTGATTGCTTCCGCGGGGTTGGACTCCATCATCGGGACGTGCTTGTGCGCCGCGGCATGCAGGACGACCTGAGGCCAGTAAGCGGAGAACATCGAGCAAACGCGCGACTCTTCGCCGACGTCCGCGACGAGCGGGACGATCGAGAGCTCCGGCCAGTTGCGGCGCATTTCCATGTCGATGTTGAAGAGGCCGAATTCCGCGCGATCCACGAGAAGAAGCTGCGACGGCCCGTAGCGCGCGACCTGACGCGCGAGCTCCGATCCGATCGAGCCGCCCGCCCCGGTGACCATGACGCGCTTGCCGGCAAGGAATTTCCCGATCTGGTCCTCGTCGAGGCTCACAGGCTCCCGGCCCAGCAGGTCCTCGATCTGGACGTTGCGAATCCGGGTGACCTGGACCTTCCCCTGCAGGATGTCGTAAAGGCCGGGGATGATCCGCAGCTTGACCGGGATCTTTTGGCAGATGTCGATGATTCGGACGATGTCCCCGCGCGTGATCCGCGCGATGGTGATGACGACCTGCTCGACCTTGAGCTCCTTGACGAGCCGGGGCAGATCGTCCGTGGTCCCGAGGACACGGAAGTCGTGAATCAACGCTCCCTGCTTCGCCGGGTCGTCGTCGACGAATCCTTTGACCGCCAGCTTCATGTCTCCGCGGTTCAGAATCTCGCGGGCAGCCAGGACTCCCGCCACGCCGGCCCCCACGAGGAGAACGGGCTTTCGATCCTGGTTGTCACCAGCGGCCTGACGTTTCAGCCGCTCCTTCCGCTCGTAGAGAGCCCGACGCAATACGCGCATCCCGAACAGAAACCCGAAGCCGAGCACCGTATCGACGACGATGATCGAGATCGGGATCCTCCAGACCTGACGGGACACCGGGAGAAAGAGGCGCAGCGCCAGCAGAAGGAGCATCGACGTCAGCGCCGTGCGAGCGAAGGAACGCAGCTCCGGCATACCCACGTACCGCCAGATGAAGCTGTAGACGCCGGCGACCGCGAGGACGCCGAACTGAATCGCGACCGCGTAAGGAAGCTGACGAGTGAGATCGCTCCAGCTCCGAGCTGGAATCTGGAAATCGAAGCGCAGTAGATACGCGAACACGAACGCTGCCGCGAGCATCGCGATGTCGAGCGAGACCTGCAGAGCGCGAACGGGCAAACGCCGGGACCACCGGCGGCGCTCACGCATTACGGGCGGGGGCGCCTCGCGCATCAAAGATTGAGGCTCGCGTATCGCGGGCGGTGAAATCGGTGACGGGTCGCTCATATTTCGATCATTTGGTTCGCATCGGGTCGCAAAAAACGCTAAACCGAGACCGGGCTTTTGCTGCAAGCAATGTGCCCGAGGGGAAATCCCATTTCGTTGACGAACGGAACATTTGATCGGTTTACTTGAGAAAGATCGGCGCTCGTCCGGTGGCTCGGAACGCTTCCTAACCGTTTTGGGTTTGGGTGGAGAGGAAACAGTGTCACGTCACCGGAGTGGCACTCTTTCCTGCCCGCCTCACCCCGGGCAGGGGATGGCATATGTTGACCGAGAGTTATAAACCGGAACGCCAAAAAATCAAAGTCCTCTCTCGGGTCCGGAACCGATTTGTGCGTCCGCTTTCGTAAAAAGCGCGAGAAGAGTCTTTCCGATGACCTGTAAGTCGGTCAGCCAGCTCCGCTGGCGAATATAAGCAGCGTATCCCTCCAGTTTTACTGGGATTAGCTCCTCTCGATAGAACTTGTCACGATCTCCCCCAGCCGCCGCCAGGAGTCCTTCCTCGTTTCGCAGCTTTACAGAAACCGGGTCGGTCATGCCCGGCAGCACTCGCAAAACCTCCTCCCACAAAGGGTTTCGGGGATCGACATAGCGCGGGACTTCCGGCCGCGGACCGACCAGGGACATCTCACCCTTAAGAACGTTCCATAGCTGGGGGATCTCGTCGATCTTCGTCTTTCGGAGCAACCGACCCACTCGTGTGATTCGAGGATCATCGCTCCCGGTCACGTCCAACCCCCCTCGAGAGGGTCTCATCGTCCGTAACTTGCAGATCCAAAAGAGTCTTCCACCTTGACCGACGCGCTCCTGGCGAAAGAAGACGGGGCGCCCCGAGGTGGCGAGGATCAGCCCGGAGGCGATCGCGATCAATGGAGCGGTCAGGATGAGACCCGCCAGAGCTGCCGCCGCCTCCGCAGGACGCGCGATCCCCCTCGACCCAACCGGCCGCATCGGAAGCGCCGGCCGTTCGACCGCGCTCACCCCTTCCCCGCCACCGCCCGCGCAGACGTCGAGCTGTGCTTTTCGCAAAGATCGCCCACCACTCGAATCACGAACTCTGTCTCTTCCTCGCGCATCCCCGGAAAGATGGGCAGACTGACGAGACGTTCCCACGTGCTCGTGGCCACGGGGAACTCTTCCGGCTGCCAGTGGAACGTAGACTGATAGTAAGGATGCAGGTGGAGCGGCCGCCAGTGGACTGAACAGCCGACTCCGGCTTCCTTGAGACGGTCGATAAAGGCGTTGCGGTCGATCGCGAGGCGGTCCAGCCGCAATCGAATCGGGTACAGGTGCCAGGAGTGAATCCGGTTCTCGTCCTCCGGCGGGATTTCGACCTCTTCCATTTCGCCGAAAGCCTCGCTGAACCTTTGGGCGATCGCCTCGCGCTCCTGACGCATCTGCTCCGCACGGGCGAGCTGCGGGATTCCGACGGCCGCGGCGACATCGGTCAGGTTGTACTTGTATCCAGGCGCGATGATCCGATAGTCCCAGCTCTTCCCGCCCGAATACCTCTCCCAGGCGTCCTGAGACAAGCCGTGCAGCGACATCAGGCGCATACGGTCGGCCAACGAGGGATCGTCGGTCGCGGCCATCCCTCCCTCGCCCGTCGTGATCGTCTTGTTAGCGTAGAAAGAGAAGCAGGAGACTTCCGCGGTGCCCTCACCGCAGCGCCGCCATTTCGCTGACCCGTCTTTTCGCGAGGAGGCAGGGAAGGCATGGGCGGCGTCCTCCACGAGCCACAAGCCCTGCCGGCGCGCCCAATCGCGGAGAGCGTCCGGGTCCATGAGAAGACCTCCGACGTGAACCGGGATCGCCCCGACGATCCGTGTCTCCTTGGGTATACCCGGTAGCTCCCCGGCGCGCAGGCTCGCCAGCTTTCTCGACGCATCCTCCAGATCCATGTTCAGCGTGGAAGGTTCGCAATCGACGAGGATGGGGATGGCTCCGAGGTATCGAACGATCTCGGCGGTGGCGGCGAAAGTCATGGTCGGAACGAAGACTCCTTCACCCGCGCGAAGCTTGAGCGCCTCGACCGCGAGGTGGAGCGCCGCCGTCCCGGAATTCACCGCCACCGCGTGGCGCGCTCCGACTGCTTGCGCGAACTCCCGCTCGAACTGCTTCACGCGCGGTCCGGTCGTCAGCCAGCCGGACCGAAGAGTCGCCACGACCTGATCGACTTCTTCCTGACCGATCGAGGGGCGGAAAAAGGGAACGGATTCGATTTTCATGAGCCCTTCCTTAGAACCGCGAGTAAGTGGGTTCGGAGCGGCGGAATC
>DATDNV010000695.1:0-3723 GCA_036518075.1 Thermoanaerobaculia bacterium | reverse complement strand
CCTTCGCGAAGGGCGGTTCGTCGGAACGGCGTCCGGTGGACCTCAACGAGGCGGTGCGCGGCACACTGCGGCTGGCCGCGAGCGCGCTCGGTCCCGATGTCGCGGTCGCCACGGAGCTCGAGCCGAGCTTGCCTTCGGCCTTCGCCGACGTCGGCGGAGTCCAGCAGATTCTCGTGAACCTCCTGGTCAACGCGAGAGACGCAATGGAAAGGAAGGGGCGGATCACCGTCCGCACGCGGCGCGACCACCCATGGGTCCAGCTCGACGTCGACGACTCCGGTCCCGGTGTTCCCGAAGCGATCCGGCCGCGGATTTTCGATCCGTTCTTCTCCACCAAGAAAGAGCGCGGGACCGGCCTCGGGCTATCGGTCGTCTACGGGCTCGTCAAGAGCTACGAAGGCCAGGTCACCGTTTCGAGCTCGCCTCTCGGCGGAGCACGGTTTCGAGTCCTGCTGCCGATTTCCTGACTCCGCGCGGGCACGAAGCCTGCACAGAAGACGCGTGGAGGAAAGAGATATGTCCAACAGGAAAGCGGATGTCGCCCTTTTCCTTCTTCGCGCCGTGGTCGGCGTCGTGTTCTTCGCGCACGGCGCTCAGAAAGTCCTCGGGTGGTTTGGAGGCTACGGCCTGCAAGGAACAGTCAGCGCGATGACGAAAGGCGGCATGCCGGTCATCGTCCCCTACCTGGTCTCCTTTGGTGAGCTCCTGGCGGGCCTGGGTCTGATCTTCGGCGTGCTCACCCGGATTGCCGCCGCCGGAATGTTCATCGAGATGCTGGGAGCGGTCCTGATCGTTCACGCAAAGAACGGATTCTTCGCCGACAAGCACGGTTTCGAGTACCCGCTGACGCTCTGTGTCGCGAGCCTCGCGATTCTGATCCTTGGCCCCGGGGAGCATTCGCTGGATGCGGCGTTTACGGGAGAGAAAACGCCAGAGCTTGTGACGAACACGCACTGACTCTCGGCTCGAACGCGACGCTTCCCGCTGTCATTCCGAGGAGCGTAGCGACGAGGAATCTGCCCTCGACGTGGAACTTTGGGGTAGATCCCTCGCTTCGCTCGGGATGACAGATGACGCTAAGTCCCTAGCGCCGCCAGACGATCGATCAGGTCGACCACCCGATTGGAATAACCCCATTCGTTGTCGTACCAGGAGACGATCTTCGCGTAGCCGTCGCCCGTTGCCGCGGTCGAGAGCGCATCGAAGATCGAGGAGTGCGGGTTGCCGATGATGTCGGAAGAGACGAGAGGCACCTCGCTGTATTCGATGATTCCCTTCAGCGGACCCTCGGACGCCTCCCGCACCGCAGCGTTGATCTCCGCCGCCGTGGCCGGCCGGGTGAGACGGCAGGTCAGGTCGACGATCGAGCCGTCGGGCACCGGAACCCGCATGGCCATTCCGTCGAGCTTTCCTTTCAATTGAGGCAGAATCTTGCCGACCGCGCGCGCGGCTCCGGTCGTCGTCGGAACGATGTTTTCTGCGGCCGCCCGGCTGCGCCGCAGGTCTTTGTGGGGAGCGTCGGCGAGCCGCTGGTCGTTGGTGTAGGCGTGGATCGTCGTCATCAGCCCCGCTTCGATGCCGAACCTCTCGTCCACCACCTTCGCGAGCGGCGCCAGGCAATTGGTCGTGCAGGAAGCGTTCGAGACGATGCGATGGTTCGCCGTCAGCGAACTGTCGTTGACGCCTACGACGATCATCGCATCGACCTCGTCCTCGGGCGGGACCGTGAGGATCACGCGCCGGGCTCCCGCGGCGAGATGTTTTTCGAGCTTCGCGCGACTCAACATGACCCCGGTCGATTCGACGACGATCTCGACGCCGAGTTTTCCCCATGGGATCGCTGCCGGGTCGCGCTCGGCCGTCATGAGCGTGTGGCGGCCGTCCACGTACAGCGCGTGATCGTCCGCCCGAACGTCCTTTCGGAAGACGCGCATGACCGTGTCGTACTTGAGCAGGTACGCGAGCTGGTCGTTGTCGAAGAGGTCGTTGATGCAGACGACCTCGACGTCTTTGCGGTCCGAGAGGATGCGAAAGACGGTGCGACCGATTCGTCCGAAGCCGTTGATGCCGACTCGGATCGTCACGCCGCTCCCTCCCTCGGACGGGCATCCGCCTCGGCAAACCGCTCGAGCAGGTCGGCGGCGCGGTGCGCGAAGCCATAGCCGGGGTCGTACCAGGAGATGGTCTTCCCGATGCGATCTCCCATGACCATCGTCGCCAGCGAATCGAAGATGGCCGAGTACGGGCTCTGGGCGACGTCGGTCGAGACGATGGGGTCGTCTTCGTAGCAGACGATCTGGCGCCATCGGTCGGTCGCGGCGGCGGTGCGAACGACTTCGTTGATCGCCGTCTTCGAGACTTTTTTCTCGAACCAGCAGGTCAGGTCGACGAGCGATCCGTTGCGCACCGGGACATTCATCGCGTACCCGGTCAGCTTTCCCGCGAGCTCCGGAATCACCTCGATGACCATCTTCGGCGAGCGCGAGACCTGCGGAATGATGTTCTCCGCCGCAGCCCGGCCGCGCCGTTTCTCCTGCGCGGGGACGTCGGCCAGCCGATGCTGACTCGTGTAGGAGTGGACGGTCGTGAAGATCGCGCGTTGCACGCCGAAGGCCTCATGAAGGATCTGGACGATCGGGGCGAGGCAGTGCACGGTCGAGGAGCCCATCGAGACGACGCGCTGCTCTTTTCTCAGGATGCCGTCGTTGACCCCCATCACGATGAGCGCGTCCACGCTGTCGGCCGGCGGCGCGAGCGAGATGACGCGCCGGGCGCCCGAAGCGAGGTGGCGCTCGAGCTCCGCGCGAGTCCGGGTCTTGGCGGTTGCTTCCAGCACGGTGTGGACGCCGTGGTCGCGCCACTGGATCTGGTCGGCGTCCGGTCCGGTGACGATCGGAATCTGCCGGCCGGCCGCATAGAGATTTCCTTCTTTGATCGAGACGAGGTCCGGAAATCGACCGAGGACCGTGTCGAATCGGAGGAGATACTCGAGGCTCGCCGGAGCCGCGAGATCCGCGATCGCCCCGATCTCGACGTCTTTCCTCTTGTAGAGGATCCGAAAGAGGTTTCGGCCGATTCTCCCGAATCCCACCAGCCCCACTCGATTCACCCGGTCCTCCACGCTTCGCGTCCAGACGCTACCATGACGAGATGGTGCGGCAGTCGAGCCGTCCCGGGAGAGCGGAGAGTGACAACGTGACCGCGGCGACCACGAGAAAAATGAGGTACTAGAGAACGAGCCGATACATCGTGATTCGGTTCAGTCCATTGTCGATGGGTCTGATCATGAGGGCCGGATCTACCGGGATGGGAGTTCTTTTTCGTCTCGGATGATCGCCGCGGACGGTGTTGTCTCGTGATCGTGGAACGACCTCTTGAATCCTCGGATCGCCTGGCCCAACCTCGTCCCAAGCCGCGGGAGCCTTCTCGGCCCGAAGACGAGCAGCGCGATCCTCGAGTACGGAAGCGGGGACATCCTGCGTTCAGTGAGCCGTTCACCGGCGGCAGAGAAGCGGATTTCGCCGGCACCGACTCTGAACGTCGCCTTCAGGATCGCGTTCTCTCGGGCACTTAGGAATACCCGGCGCGGAACGTCGGGATTCTTCCTCCACCTCGCGAATCTGAGTTTTTCCTAAAGACGCCACCCCGTCTCAATCCGAAGCGAGCGCGCCGGTGAACTCCTCCCCGAACCACGGATTAGCCGCGGTTCGATTTCGAAGAGGA
>DATDNV010000694.1:0-8427 GCA_036518075.1 Thermoanaerobaculia bacterium | reverse complement strand
AGTCCTAGCAACTTCATGCTTTCCCGGGATCCCTCCCAAGTCGAAGTCACGTGGCTCGTGAACAATGAAATCGGCGGGAACATCATCGACGGGACGATCGAGGCGGTACCGATCACCACGACGTACGACGCGCCCGGCTGCCCTCCTCCGCGCAATCCCGTGACAATCACCGCACAGATTCAGAACACGTCGCTGCTGTCTCTTCCTTACCAGGTGAATTCCTACGCCCGGGTCCGCATCGTTTATCGAAATTGGATGTTCCATACGATCTGGGATCAGGTCTTCAGCTGTCCGCTGTCGTTCGCGGCCGACCACGTGAGATATACGGCAGGCTTCTCCTTCAGCATCGACGATAACTTGAACGTCACGAATGTCGTGAATGACGCGATGGCTGTTGAGTATTTCGGCTCTCCCACTGCGTGCGACAAGTCCAACGTCGATCTCACGCGCAGAGGAAATCCGCAGTTCAATGTCACCGTCGAGAACGGCTTCTACGACGCGAGCGTGGATGCGTTCGACTTCGTGCTCGATTGGATCGTTCCCACCGCGCTCGGCTACAACTACACGTCGGTGGGCAGCGACGGCACTCGATTTCCTGGCCAGACGTTTGGCCCAGGTCCTAACGTCCCCGTTCCCGGTCTCGACTTTCCGGTCGCGGAGGGAACGTTCCCTCATCAGGGGCTTGTCCCGAATGCCAATGCTCTCTGGGAGTGGGATCTCGAACACGTCCCGACGGCCAGCTGCCAATAGGACTCAAGGGAGCCGGAGCTCACCGGACGGAAGAGATTTCGCTTGCGGCTCGCCCGCCGACGGTGTCGGCTTTCCTTGCCTCCCGTTCGGAAGACACGATCGCATACGGTCCGAGAGCCGAGCGCTCGCCGGATTCGCGGTAGCGCGCCCAGATGACTCCCGGGTCGCCGTTGGCTTCACGAACTCGCTCGCCGATCGAATCATAGGGCGCGAGATAGGGGAGCCAAGGCGCGTAGTAGATCCCTCCGGCCGGCGCGAGACCCGAGCGGGGGTAGATGTTGTCGAAGAGGTCGGTTGCGAGCGGCGTGTCGCGCGGAAAAGCGCGAAGCTTCTCGGCGAGCGTATTGAAGGCGGGGTCGCCGTTCCAGAACTCGATTCCCGAGTCCCACTGCGTTCCCGTGGCGGCGCCGGCTCCCCGGGTCAGGACGATCGCGCCCACCAGAGCGTAGGAGAGGACCCGCAGCCGCGATCCCGATCGGGCGAGCAGGCGCGCGGCGCCGACCGCGAGGCACGGGATGCTCGCGGCCGCATGAGCCAGGCCGAAGCGCGGAAAGACCATCAGCATGAATCCGAGCGCGACGGCGAGGAGCCATCGCGCCTCGATCGCGTGTTCACCCGGTTTCTCCAGCGCCGCTTCGATGGCGAGCGGCAGGGCGGCTGCGGCGAGCACCCACAGCGCGGCCGGCGGGGGTCCGACCGCGATGGCTCTTTCGATGCGAAACGGGACGAGAAACGTCCACTCGAGAAACTCGGGACCGGCGCCGACAGCGGCGAAGAGGGCCGCGACCGAGGCATACGGCAGGCCGGCCCAGAACAGAAATGCGGGAACCTCGGAGACCCGTTTCCTCCGGATCAGGCGGAGGGCGCAGATCACGAGAACGTAAGCGGCCGTCTGTTTGGTCAAGATCGCCAGACCAATCAGGAGAGCCGCGCGGCGACCCCTGCCGCGACTCAGGGCGGAGGCGATCAGAAGCGCGAGCGGCATCATCAGCACGCTCGGCCAGACCGCGCTCGCGTCCCAATCGAGCAGGCAAACGACAAAGAGTCCCGACGCGAGGAGGCGCGCCGAAACGGGCAGCCGCCGAGTCTCGCGCAACACCAGAGCATGGGCCGCGAGCGGCCCGAGGATGGCGAAGCCGCGCACGACTCCCGATGTCGCGCCGAAGAGAGCGAAGGCGAGCGCCAGCAGCGCCATCAGGCCGGGTGTGTGGACGAACTTGATGTCGCGATAGAGAACCATTCCTCGAGACATCAGGTAGGCGGGCGTCGTGACTTCGGGCCAAGCGGCCACGCGCGCCGCCAGCGCAACGGCAAGATGAGCGCCGAGCGCTCCGAAGAGAAAGAGGTCGCGAGGTCCTTCGCGCGTCGAAGACCGCGTGGCGGCGGGGCCGTTTCGGTGCGTCATCCGCTGTTTCTCGAACCTTCGAGAGCGAACTCTATGTCAGAGACGGCGTACGGCGCGGTTTCGCGTCGCTCGGCCGGGCGGTCCGAGGGCTCGGTTCGGCTCCGCTCGTCCGGGGTCTTAGCGGGTTCGCCGAAGCTGTTCCTGGGCGCGCGCGGCCGCTACCGCGTCGCCGCCTCGCCGGGCCGCCTCATAGAGTCCGAGCAGCGATTCCCGATCGAGAGCGTCCAGAGCGAGCGCTTTCGAAAACGCGGCGACGGCGCCCGGGTTGTCGCCAATCTGGAGAAGACCTTTCCCCGCTTCGCGCTGAATGAACGGGTCGGTCGGCGCCTGCTCGATCGCCTGCTGGAACCGAGCGCGCGCCTCGGCGGGTCTCGAAAGTGCGAGCAGCGACTGGCCGGCGGCCAACGCGAGCGGCGCGCTGCCCGGGCTCCTCTGGAGAGCGCGCTCGTAGAAGGAGAGCGCTTCGGTGTGCTGGCCGAGACTCGCCGAAAGATTGCCCGCGGCCTGGAGGAGAGACGGCTCGTCCGGCGTTCGAGCGAGACCCCCGCCGAGGATCGCCTCGGCCTCCGGGACCCGGTTCTGCTTCTGAAGAATCGCCGCGAGACCGACCGAGGCGATCGGGTTGCCGGGATCGGATTGGAGAGCGCGCCGGAAATGGTCGGCTGCGGCGTCGTCGCGGCCGATGTGCGCGTAGACCTCGCCGAGGCCCGTCAGGAAGGTTGCGTTCGTCGGCTCGAGCCGGACGGCTTCTTCGAGAAGACGGAGGCCCTGCCGCGTTCGGGCGAGCGCCATGTAACCGGCGCCGAGCGTGTAACGGGCGGCGGGTGTCCAGAAGCCGGGCGGAAAGTCAGCCATCGGCGGCAGTAATTCCCGCTGCGCCTTCTGGAGCTCTTCGTCGTTGGCGCTGACGGTGTCCTCGTAGAGAGCGCGCGGAGTGAAGAACTCGACGGTCGGCCGGTCGTCGGTGTGGAGCTCGGGGGTCTTGCTGATCCAGGCGGCGTAGTCGGTTTCGGACAGCGCCAGGCCCGCGAAAATGGAGAGCGGGTCGTCCAGCCCGAGGCCGTGAAAGTCTTTCGCCACGCCGGGCAGGTCGCGCAGGGCTCGCGTGATCCGCTGGAAGCTCCAGGGGACGGGATCGACTGTGCCTGCCAGGATCACCGCGCCGCGGTTGGTGTGCCAGAGAGTGGCGTGCGGGAAGACGCTCCGAAACGACGCGGCGATCCGGCGAAACTGCTCTGGCGGCAGTGCGTGCAGGTGGAGCCACTGGATCATCACTCCGCCCGGACGAAGCCGGGACCGCGCGATCTCGTAGAACTCGCGGGTGAAGAGGTGGCCGACTCCGGCGACCCAAACGTCCGAAGGGTCCGAGATGACGACGTCGTAGGTCTTGGGGCGGGCGAGCAGGGCGTTGCGTCCATCGGCGATGAGGAGCCGGACGCGCGGGTCGGCGAGCACGTTTCGGTTCCGCGCCGCGAAGAATCCCGAAGCCTCCCGCGACGACGGCTCGATGTCCGCGATGTCGATCGATCGGACCGGATAGCGCGCGGCCGAGGCCGCCGTCACGCCCGTTCCGAGTCCGATGACGAAGACGTCTCTCGGGTTCGGATGCAGCAACATGCCGAGATGACCGAGGTAGAGTTGTTCGGTCATGTCGCCGGGACTCGTCGAGGCGTCGGTCTTGCCGTTCGATCGGTAATAGATGTACGGGCCGGCCCGGTCGACTGAGATCGTCGTGTTGACGCCGTCCTTGTAGAAGAGCAGGTCCAGCGCGTCCATCGCCTCGCGCCACTGCTTCGGTGTCTTGAACTCGCCGGCGAAAAATCCGACGCCGCTCGCCAGGACCTCCGGCGGCCAGGCGGGAAGAAGAATCGCGGCGGTCACGCTGCCGCAGGCGGCGAGAAGAGCGAGCCCCTTGCGGCGCATCGGGGAGGCGAGAGCCGCGATGAGTGTTGCGAGACCGCTCGCCGCGATGATCACGACGAACGAGGCCGAGAGCCCCAGGTGCGGGATGAGAAGGAATCCCCCAACGAACGCGCCCACGACGTTTCCGGCCGTGTTCCAGACGATCACCCGGCCGACCCCTCCGCCCGCACCGTCGGCGGAGTCGGTCGTCGCGGCGACGACGGAAGGGAAGGCGGCACCGAGAAGAAGCGCCGGCACGAAGAGCAGAGCCGCCACGACCAGGAGCTCGGCGAGCTGCAGGTTCAGGAAGGAGCTCCGCACGCCGGGAAAGAGCGTCAGGAAGAATGCCGGAAGGTGCGGCAGCCGGTCGAGCGCGACGAGACCCGCGAGCGTCAGGCCCGCCTGCGTGATCGCGAACGATTCCCGCGCTGCCGGACCGCTCAAACGGAGCCGTCCCACGACGGCCGACCCCAGCGAGATCCCCAGCAGGAAGACCAGGAGCACCATTCCGAGCGCATAGACCGAGCTTCCGAGAACCGAGGACAGAACACGCGACCAGATCACCTCGTACGCGATGGCGGCGAAGCCCGAAAGGCCGATTCCGACGAGAAGAGACAAGTCGCCGGCGCGCAGCCGCGCCGCGCGAGGCTCGGAGCGAAGGATTTCCGCCTTCTCGGCGGCGAACCGCCTCGCGGCCGTCGCCCGCACGGCGAGAAGGAGCACGATTCCGCCGATCGCGAAGTTCGTAGCGGCGGCCGCGAGCTCGGTGTTCGCGACGCCGGTGTACGGCAGCAGAACGTAGGTCGACAAAATCGTTCCTGCCGCGGCGCCGATCGTGTTGGCGGCGTAGAACCCTCCGACGCGGCTGCCGATCTCTCCGTCCCGGCGCACGGAGTATCGGACGAGGAGCGGCAGGGTCCCTCCCATGAAGGCGGTCGGAATGACGAGAATCGCCGACACGAGAAGAAATTGAAGGAGAAGGAAGAGCTCCGGCGATCCTTCGAGCCTGGGGTAGGCTGCGAGATAGACGCGCTCCGCGGCTCGCAGGAGAAACGGAATCGATAGTGCGGCGGCCCCGATGCCGAGCTCGAGCCAGCCATAAAGTCGGAGTGAGCGATCGGGGTGCCTGTCCGCGTAGCGTCCGAGAAGCCAGCTCCCGAGGGCCAGACCTCCCATGAACGAGGCGAGGACCGTGCTGATCGCCAGCGTGGTGCTGCCGAAGACGAGCGCCAGCCGCCGCATCCATACGAGCTCGTAGACGAGGCCGCACGCGCCGGACAGGGCGAACAGCGCGAGGAGAGATTTACGGTTCAATTGGCTGGATTCACGCGACACCAGAATAGCGGAGATCCGCCGAACCCGGTTGCTTTTTCACGCGCGCCGGGAGTGGGCAAGCGAGCTGCTACACTGGATGGCACCCGTAGGTTCCAGATGAGTCACGAGACGAGCGCGCGGGAATTCCCGTCCGGCCAGAGCATGTCCGAGACCGCGCTCCCGCACGCGCGCCGTGAGACGAGCCTCCGCACGGAGGCGCTTCTCGTTCTGGCCGTGATCGTTTGCTCGCTCCTCTTCTACTTCCCGTATCGCCACGACATGACGCCGCTCTACGCGTTCTGGGACGGGCCGAGCTACATGATGATCGCGCACGACTTCTACGAGGTCCGCCCGGGCAACCCTCTCGCTCCGGACGTGACCCAGCCGCCCTTCTACGCGAGCCACCTGCCCGGCTTCCCGCTTCTCGTTCGGGCGCTGTCGCTCGTCGGCTACGACCACGCCCTTCTTCTCGCGACCATCCTCTCGATGTGCGCCGCGACTCTCCTCTTCTACCGATTGCTTCGGGATGTCTACCGCAGCGAGCACGCCGCGTATTTGGCGCTCGTCTTCATCTTCATTCCACCTCGATGGGTTCTTTATCACTCGGTGGGAGCGTCGGAGCCGCTCTTCCTGGCGGCGGTCTTTGCTTCCCTTTATCTTTTCGAGCGGCAGCGGATCGGCCTCGCGTGTGTGGCTGCCGCGGTGGCATCCGTGACGCGGTTCGCCGGTCTTCTCATCATTCCCGCCTACGCCTGCTTTCTCTTCCGTCGCAAGGCCCCGCGCTGGTCGTGGCTCTGGCTCGCGGTGATCCCGATCGGCCCCGCCTTGTACTCCTGGTATTTCATCCGGCACTACGGAAGCGTCTTTCCCGCGATCGACCGCAACCTCCTGATCATTTCCAACCCGATCCCTTTCTGGCACCTGTATCGCATTCTGCACAGCTTCGGATCACCCAACACCTCGGGCGAGCTCTACATCCTCGCGACCGTCGTCTACATGATCGGGCTGCTGCGGCTGCGGCGGTTTCCCGTTCTGTTCACCTACTGCCTGTTTCAGTTCGCCTTTGTCGCCATCACGTCCTACGACAATCTCCGCTACTACCTGGCGATCGTGCCGTTCACTCTGATCTTCGCGTTCGAGGACGTCATCGGTCGGCCCTCGTTTCGCTGGGTGTTTCCGCTCGCGGCGGTCGGATCGCTGTACTGGGCCTCGCTCATCATCACGATCAACCTCTGCAAGAACTACGCGGACGTCGCCCGCTTCCTCGGAATTCACTGAAGAGGTCCCGGTCGCCGCAAGCAAAGGTTCCGCGACTTCGAGGGCTCGACGCCCGCCTGACCATAGAATGGCGGCGAGGTGGTGGACATGGGCTCCTGGACTCCCGGGCTCGGGCCGCGTTCGGCTGGTATATCAGATCTGATATATTATCGACTCGTTGAGCGGCCGGAGCCTCGGGCGCGTCTCGTTCGGACCGTGTTGACCGTTCTCTTGACAGCGGGATTCGCGGTCGCGGCCGCTCCGCGCGCTCTGGCGGCCGACAACGTCGTCCTGGTCTGGGACGAGGCGATCATCCAGGCGATCATTCCCACCAGGCCCGGGCCGACGGTCGCGGCGCGACAGGTGGCCGTGGTGCATACGGCGATGTACGACGCGTGGGCCGCTTACGACGCGACCGCGGTCCCGACGATGCCGCACCGGGGTTGGAGGGTGCCGGAGGCGGATCGGACCGACGCCAACAAGGCGGAGGCGGTGAGCTTCGCGGCCTATCGCGCTCTGACCGATCTTTTTCCGTCGCAGAAGGCACTGTTCGATTCGACGCTGGTGACCCTGGGCTACGACAAGGACGACGTCGGTCTCGAAAATCTGGCGACTCCGGCCGGCATTGGAGAGGCCGCGGCGGAGGAGGTCCTCGCGTTCCGCCACCACGACGGCTCGAATCAGCTCGGAGATCTCGCGCCGGGCGCCTACTCGGATTACACGGGCTACGCGCCGGTCAATACGCCGACCCAGTTGATCGACCCGAACCGTTGGCAACCGCTCCTCGTCCCTTCGGGAACGCAGTTGGTCGAGCAGAAATACACGACGCCGCAATGGGGGCTCGTGACGCCGTTCGCGCTGACGTCCGGCTCGCAGTTTCGGCCTGCGCAGGGCCCGGCACGATATCCGTCCCTGGCCTATGCGGAGCAGGCTCAGGCGCTGATTACCATCAGCGCGGGTCTCAACGACTACGAGAAGACGATCGCGGAGTTCTGGGCGGATAACTCGGGCACCTGGTTTCCTCCCGGGCATTGGGCGTTCTTCGGTCAGTGGATCTCCCGACGCGACGGGCACACGCTCGATCAAGACGTCAAGATGTTCTTTGCTCTCGGCAACGCGCTGCTCGACGCCTCCATCGCCTGCTGGGACGCCAAGCGCGTCTGGGATTCGGTGAGACCGATTTCCGCGATCCCGTTTCTCTTTGCGGGCAGGACGATTCTGGCCTGGGCGGGACCGTACCAGGGCACCCAGGCGATCGACGGCGCGAACTGGAAGCCGTATCAGATTCCGGGAAACATCACGCCGCCGTTTCCCGAGTTCTTCTCGGGCCACAGCACCTTTTCGGCGGCCGCGGCGGAGGTTCTGCGATCGTTCACCGGAAGCGACAGTTTCGCTTATTCGATCACTTTTCCGGCCGGAAGCTCCTCCGCGGAGCCGGGCGCCGTTCCGGCGACCAACCTCACGGTCACTTTCGCCACGTTCTCCGACGCCGCTGACTCCGCGGGAATGTCGCGCCGTTATGGCGGCATCCATTTTCAGGACGGCGATCTCAATGGGCGAGCGACCGGAAGGCTGGTTGGAGCCGCCGTGTGGGCAAAAGCGGAAAGCTACTGGAACGGCACTGCGCCGCAGGAGCTGCCGCTTGCCGAGCCGTCCTCGCGCGCGCCGGCGGTCGTCACTCGCTGACGCGCGTGTCGGACTCCGCCGCCGACGCTGTCACTCGTCGGCTTCGGTCAGTGACTTTCCGTGTCCCTTTTGGCGTTTCACTCTCTGCTCCAACACCGGCGATGTGCTGGGGT
>DATDNV010000693.1:0-2678 GCA_036518075.1 Thermoanaerobaculia bacterium | reverse complement strand
CGGATCGAACCGAAACGCCGCTTCATATCCGTAGCTCCAGTTGGTGAAGTGGTACATCTTCTGCGGCACACGCGGGAGAAAGATCCGGTAGCCGTCCGCTTCCGCCGCCTCGTAGTCGCGATATTTCTCGATCGCCGGCCTCAAGCGCGCCACGATCTCGTCCGCTCGCTCCTTGTCAGCGGCGTTGGACGGCCGGAGCTGGGTCATCTTCATGTGAAGCCCCATTCCCATGTGATGGCCGCTCATGTCGTGCGTGGCCTGCGCCATCTCGGTCATCGGCGTCTCCGAATCCGGATCGGCCGCCTGAACCGCCTGCCTGGCAGCCGGAGGCTTTCGCGCGCAGGCCAGAGCGACGAGCAGCGGAAGAGCGAGGATCGCGCGACACAGGGGTCGAATCATTTCACCTCCCTTTCTTAGACGCCGCGCTCGGAGCCGAAGATTACGAAGAGAGGAGATTACGGCCGGCGTCGGTCCGCCTCCCTCGTCGGCACGTTCGGGCCTGGCCTCGTTGGAATCAGCCGGGCCCTCACTGGTCGCTCGGGCGCAGCCTTGGACAGGCGTTATCTGCAGTCGTCCTTGCTCCCTCGCTCATCGCCGCCAGCGGGAGGCGATCCCGCCGCCCGACTCAACCGACTGTCGAAGGGCGGTCCGAAGGGGTGACGCCGGACGGAGGCCTCGCGTGCGGGCGGAGGAACTCTCCCTCCGTCGATTTCAGACAGCCGGCCGGAGCGCCGCACGCGAGGTGGACGGCGGCAGGACCCCAAGGACCGCGCCTCGCCTTGCTGTCGGTGAACGATCTACCGCAGGTAACCCCAGTTGTGCAGCCGGTCGCTGTCTTCGGCCCAGCGGTCCCCGATGTCGGTCCGGTAGTACATGTTCGGGATGAGGATGTTGCGCACGCGCGAGTAGGCCTGCGACTGCGCCTGCCGCATCGTCTGTCCCATCCCGACGACGGTCAGCACGACTCCCGACGTTCCGGCGACGAGCCACTGCCCGTTGACCTGCTTGACGTCCTCGATGTGAACTTCCTCTGGCGCGCCTCTCCTGAAGACGATGACGGCGTTCTTGGAAAAATTGTCGAAGGTCTCGTCGTCGTCGAAGGGAAAGGGGGGCACGACGATGCGGACGCCGATCTGGAAGCCGCTCCGGGTCTTCAGCTTGGGATCGGCGCCGTGGGCGAGATCCCAAAGAAACTGTCCGATCGGAGTCGTCATTCCTTCCTGCTGGATGAAGATCGTGGGGTAGCCAAACCGCGACGTGAACTCCAGCGGATAGATGCCGTTCGCGTTGACGATGGTGTTCAAGTCGATGTAGCCGACGTAGCCCTCTTCGGCCAGGCGCGGCTCCATCTTGGCGAGCGTCTGGTTGAAGAGGCGGTTGGGCTCGCTCCAGTACATCGAAGTCCCCATCTCGCCGGTCGAGGGACCCTGATTTCCGGGGAAGAGCTTCTTGTGCTCGAAGTTGATGTTGATCGGCGTGATGAACTGCTTGCCGTTGAAGAACGCGCCGACAGCGACTTCGACTCCGGTGATTCGACGCTGAAGCTGAAAGACCTTGATCTGATCCGAGAACGCCTTCTTGTAAGCAGCGAGCATGCGAACGACGTCCCCCCCGTCGTCTTCTTCGCCGACGAAGAGGAAACGTTTGACGTTCTGCGCCTCGCCGCTCGGCTTGATGACGTAGCGATTGGGATTGTCGGTCACGTGCTCGATCGCGGCGTCGAAGGAGTCGAACTCGCGGTATGGGATGATGCCGACGCCCGCCTTCTTCAATTCCTCCTGACCAAGGGATCGGTCGTCTTCGAGACTGTCGGTGTAAGGAGTCCCTCCGATGACCGGCTTTCCGCTCGTGCGCAAGGCCTGCGCCTTGGCCCCCTCGCCCAACGTATCGTCGAAGATGACGACGTCCGCCCACGGAACGTCCGCCTCCCAGTTCTGGGACTTCGTCACGAAGCCGTCGGCGATGTCCTGCTCCTTCTCGTCGGCGATGAAGTAGCGGACTTCGTGTCCTTCCTTGACGACCTGCCAGGCGATGTCGCCGATGAGGCCGGAGAGCGAGACGAACAGAAACTTGCGAGTCATTTCCCTCCCGTCTGACCGATGCGCGCCCGGATGGTGCGTGGGATTCTACGGCAAAGAATGAAGAAGCCACGCGCGACACCGGCGCTATATCAGATCTGATATAAGGCGCGCACCGGGAACGCGCTTGACACGGCTGCCGGCCTTTGAGCTACTAGCAGCCTGCGGACCGGGTTTCGAAATCTTCGGGAGGATGCCGCCTGAGCCGATTCCTCTGCGTTCACGGCCACTTCTATCAGCCTCCGCGCGAGAACCCCTGGACGGGGTCGGTCGAGCCGGAGCCCTCCGCTTCTCCGTTTCGAAACTGGAACGCGCGGATCACCGCCGAGTGCTACGCCCCGAACGCGGCGCCTCGCCGAGAGATCGGGGGGGGCGCGGTTCGAGAGCTGCCGAACAACTACGCGCGTATGAGCTTCAACTTCGGTCCGACGCTCATGAGCTGGCTGAAAGAGAATGCGCCACGCACTTACCGCATGATTCTTGAAGGCGAGCGCCGCAGCCGGAAGGTGAACAAAGGCCATAGCTCGGCCGTCGCGCAGGTCTACAACCACATCATCATGCCGCTGGCCAACCAGCGCGACAAGGTCACGCAGATCCGCT
>DATDNV010000692.1:0-14569 GCA_036518075.1 Thermoanaerobaculia bacterium | reverse complement strand
GCGCAGCCGGGCCGAGGCTGCCTCGAGACCTTCGAGAAAGAACGCGTATAGCGCCGCGTAGCGTGTCGGAAGCTGAGCAGGATGGAGGTCCCAGCCCTGGTAGTAGGCGTTGGTCAGGGAGTGGCGGACGTGCTCGTAGTGAAGCCTCCAGGCCCCGTGGACGGCAGCCCGGTTTTCGAGGAGCTCGCGCCGGGTCAGCGACCGTTTGAACTTTCGGTGCGGCGGGATCGGCAGCACGTTCGTCGCGCCGTCCGAGATCCATACGCCGGTCCCGGCCAGCGCGACCTGCACGACGTGGCGGGCGAAATCGCATGCCGGATGGAGCATGTGCTGATGATCGGCGGTGATGTTCAACGAAGCGGTGTAGTCGTAGGTGCCGAAGTGCGCCGCGACGCACCGGCCTTCCGCCGCGGCGACGAGCTGGCCGATCGCCGCTTCTCCCCGCTCGTTGATGACCGCCTGCGGCGTTTCGACCATGAGCTCGAGCTTCAGCTTCCCCTCGGGGAGTCGGTGTTTCATCTCCTGGCGTTCGAGGATTCGGGCGAGAGCGGCCGCCTGCTGCTGGGTCGTGACCTTGGGCAACGTCACGACGAAGTTGTCGGGAAGTGTTCCCGCCTCCGCGATCAGCCGTTCGAGGAAGATGTGGAGAGTGCGGCTCGCTCGGTCGGCGAGCTCGTCGGTGAACGGCTTGATGCGGATGCCGATCGATGGGGGAAGAATCCCGGCGGCCATCCCGGCGGCGACCTCTCGCGCCGCGGAAGCGGCGTGGCCGTCCTCTTCCCGGTCCGGGCGGTTGCCGTAGCCGTCTTCGAAATCGATTCGGTAGTCCTCGACCGGTTCGCGGCGGAGCTTGTCGACGACCCGCGCGTATATCGGCGCGGCCAGTCGCCTGGGCAGGTCGAGGATTTTCGCGAAGGCGTCCGCCCGAGGCGCGAATTTCTCGAGGCTCTCGAGGGCGAGCGCCCCCAGCCTGGTCGCCGTGTCGGACTGAAAGACCTGCGCGCCTCCGTAGACGGTATGCACCGGCTGGCGCCGGGTGGACTCGCCGGCGTATCGGCGAGCGAAAGCGGCATTGGAAGCCGCGAGCCGCCTGCGCGGAGACGGCGAGGCGCCCGGGGACCGCTTCGCGCTCATGCCGTCTCGCGCCAGAAGCGCTCCAGCAGATTCTCGCAGACGCGTCTTCGATAATCTGCCGAGGAGCGGAGGTCGTCGATCGGAGCGATCTCGCGCGCCAGAATTCTCCCGGCCTCGCCGATGGGGCCTCCAGAAGCGAGATGTTTCTCGGTCCTCGGCAGCCGCACGACCGTCGGTGCGACGGAGCCCAGTGCGAGCCGCGGCGCGTCGTCGCGGATCGCGGCCATGACGACCTTGGAGATCGCCTGCGCCGCGCGCGTTCCGACTTTGCGGAACCACTGCCGGCCGGGAATCGGCGCGACCTCGACCGAGACGAGAAGCTCATCGGGCCGCCTGACGCTCTGACGGTATCCCGTGTAGAAGGAATCAAAAGGAACGCGGCGCGTTCCCGACGCGCTCTGAAGCACGAGGTTCGCCTCGGCGACCGCGAACACAGGAAGGGTATCGCCGGCCGGAGACCCGTTGACGATGTTGCCTCCGATCGTGCCGCGGTTCTGAATCTGGACTCCGCCCACTTCCCGCGCGGCCGCCGCGAGGATGGGAAGCCGTCGGCGGACCAAGGGCGATCGAATGAGCTCGGTATAGGTCGCAAGCGCGCCGATCGAAAGAACGTCGCCTCGCATCCTGATGCGGCGGAGCGAATCGAGATTCCAGAGATTGAGGTAGCGCGTTTCCCTCGCCGTTCCGAAGTTGAGGTTCACGTAGATGTCGGTCCCACCGGCGAGCGGAGTCAACGGACCTTCGTCGCGGAGCATCGTGAGGGCTTCTTTGAGCGAGCGAGGCTCCAAAAGCTGTAGGGAGGAGACTGCAGTTCTCAAGCGCGCGTCCTAAGTCCTAAGTCCGAAGTCCTAAGTCGAAATGCGAGATTTCTTCAGATGACGGAGAAAGCCTCCAATCAAGTTCTTTAGGTCCCGTGTGCCGGCATAAAGGCTCTCGAAGCCTTTCTGGTCGATATATTTTCGGTCCGCGGCAACGTAGAGATGCGATTGGAGTTCGGTAGCCGAACGACGAGCGATCTTCAGAAATCGGCGAAACTCGGGATCCGAGCCGGAGTCGAATCCCTCCGCGATGTTTGCCATGGCCGACACTGCCGCGCCTCTCATCTGGCGTGACAAATCCGCGTCTCGCTGGAAACCTCTTCCTTCTGTTGCCATATACACAAGACGTGTCAGCTCTCGTGCTGCCTTCCACGTCGTGACGTCTTCCAAACGAGTGATTTTCACTTTTTCGCCTTCGAAGTCCTTCCGGTTCGACTTCGGACATTGGACTTCGGACTTCGGACTTTCCTAATCGCTCGATAGATCCCCTCGTAACCCGTGCACCGACAGAGGTTGCCTGCCAATCCGACGCGAATTTCCTCGAGCGTCGCGCTCTTCGGGAGAGCCGCGGCGGCGAGGATCATGCCGGGAGTGCAGATGCCGCATTGCGCTCCGCCTTCCGTGACGAACGCTTCCTGCAGGCGCCGCGCGCCCGTCAGTCCCTCGATCGTAACGACGCGAGCGCGGCGCACCTGCGCGAACGGCACGAGACAGGAGTTGACGGGCTCCCCATCGAGCAAAACGGTGCAGGCGCCGCACTCTCCTTCGCCGCAGCCCTCTTTCGTCCCCGTTAGCCCGCAGTCTTCGCGTAGCACGTCGAGAAGCCGTTTCATGGGAGGGGCTGTTACCTCGATCCGCTCTCCATTCAAGTGGATCTTCACGCGCGCGCCGCCTTTTTCTCGATCGGCCTGCGGTCCGCTTCCAGGATCTTCTCCGGCGTCGCCGGGATCTCTCGGATGTCGACTCCGAGGTGCCGGATCGCGTTGACGATCGCCGGAGCGGGACCGTCGATCGGAATCTCGCCCACTCCCTTGGCGCCCTGAGGTCCGTGCTTGTACGGCCTCTCGAGGATCACCGCATCGATCGGCGGCGTGTCGAGCGTCGTGGGCGCCGCGTAGTTGGTCATCTGCGCGTTCGCCATGGCGCCGTTCTTCAGCCGGACCTGCTCGAGAAGCGCAAAGCCGATTCCCTGAGCGGTGCCGCCCTCGATCTGGCCGGCGACGAACGTCGGGTGGATCGCTTTCCCCACGTCGATGACGGCGGTCAGCCGGATCGGGCGAACGTCGCCGGTGTCGCGATCGAGCTCGACCTCCGCCACGTCGCAGCCCCAGGCATAGGCGCCGTAGGCGTCTCCCCGATAGGTTTCGTCGCTCCAGACGAGCTCGGCCGGCTTCTCGTATTGCTTGGTGATTCGCAGCGGGCCGTGCCGCGCGAGGTAACCGGCGTGGGTCTGCCCGCCGAGCTTCGACTTCATCTCCTTCGCGCAGTCCTCGAGGATCTTGCCGACGATCATGCAGGTGCGCGACGCGACCGTGGGACCGGTGTCCGGGACCCGGCCGGTGTCCGCGTCGGCGACGTCGATGCAGTCGTAGGGAACCCCCAGGGCATCCGCGACGATCTGCGCGTGCATCGTGCGCGTTCCCTGGCCGATCTCGGTCGAAGCAACCAGGATGCGCGCGCCCAGTTCGGTCAGCTCGAGCGTCGCTTTTGATGCGAGCTTCAGCTCGCCGCCTCCCGTGAAGCCCGAGCCGTGGAAGAAGAGGGAAAGCCCGAGGCCGCGGTCGGTTCCGGCGAGCCGGCGGCGGCGCCGCACGAAATCGGTCCGGCGGACCGCTTCGCGCAGGACTTCCGCCGCGCTGCAATCGCGGCCGAGCTTCTGCCCGGTCGCCGTCGTGTCGCCCGGCCGCAGGACGTTGATCTCGCGAAAGCGCACGGGAGGGATTCCGAGCTTCTCCGCGATCCGGTCCATGTGCGCCTCGGCCGCAAACTGGACCTGCGGCGCTCCGAAGCCGCGGAAGGCGCCGTTGGGCGGCGAGTTGGTCATGACGGTGCGGCCTCGCACTTGAACGTTGACGCAGCGATAAGGCCCGGTCGCATGGATTGCGCCGCGAGAGAGAACGACGGGGGAGAGCGTCACGTAGGCGCCGCCATCGAAGAGCACGTCGACCTCGATGGCCGTGAGGCGGCCGTCCCTGGTGACTCCGGTGCGATGGCGAACGATCGAAGGGTGTCGCTTGGTCGTTGCCCACATATCTTCGGCTCGGTCGTAGACGATCTTCACGGGCCGCCGTGCCTTGAGCGCGAGGAGCGCCGCGTGGCCCGCGATCATCGACGGGTATTCCTCCTTGCCGCCGAATCCGCCGCCGGTCTCCGTCTGAACGACGCGAACCTTTTCGTCGGGCAGTCCCAGAAGGACCTTGAGCGCACGGTGCACGTAGTAGGGACATTGGAGGGAGCCGTAGACCGTGATTCCGCCATCTTCCGGAACGGCGATGACTCCGTTGCACTCGATGTAGAGCTGCTCCTGGTGGCCGGTGCGGTATTCGCCTTCCACCACGACGTCCGCATCCGCGAAGCCTCGCGCGACGTCTCCTTTTTCGATCGAGAGCGCCTTGAAAATTCGAGGTGACGCGGTCGGGTCCAGAATCGGCTCGCTCTCCTGGTACTCGATGTCGAAGCGGGCGGCGAGAAGCTTTTCGCGGTCCGGATGGGCGATGAGAGCGATCGGCTCCGCTGCGTGTCGGATCTCCCGTTCCGCCAGACAGGGCTGATCCTCCTCGATCAGAGCGACGACGTTCTGACCCGGGATGTCGCGGAAGTCGACGAGCGTGAATCCCGCGGGGTCGAACGCCGGCCGCAGGGAACGGATCTCACCTCGGGCGATCGTCGAACGGATCGTCGCTCCGTGGAGCATCCCGGGAAAAGCGAGGTCGTCGATGTACTTCGCCTGGCCGGTGACCTTGGCGAGGCCTTCCTTGCGAACGACCTTCTTGCCGACGAAAGGCGCGCGGGCAATCGGGGGCGAGCGGCGGGACCGAGAGGCTCCCTTTCTCAATCGGCTACGCACGTCGAGCGGCGATTCGCTTGGGAGACGCCCAGGCTATTTCACCGCGGCCGCTGTCGGCACCGTCCCCTGTGCGCTCGCCTCGCCGAAAAACGCGTTTCGGTCCTTGTAGTCCCACTTCGCTCCCAGGTCGTCGTAGTGGAACGAAACCGAGTGTCCTTGCGTGACTTCGTGGATCCAGGGAAACGGAGCGACGTTGGTCAGGCCGATACGGTTGCCCGGATCGCTTCGGGGCACGCCGGGGAGCACTTTGTCGAGATCGACGTTTTCGATCTGGAACGAAAGCTTGGAACCCCCCGCGATATCGAAGCGCGCGACGTCTCCGCTCACGTCGAGATGCATGGGCACGTATTGTGGAGGCCGGAAACCCTTCATCTCCCGCGTACCGAGAAGCCCCGCGAGCAGCTGCGGCATCGCCCGCCGCTGCTCCGGCGTGGCCCGGTCGTCCAGATACAGAGTCAGCAGATCGAGCTCTCCCTTGAGATCGAACGCGTCTCCGGTCTTCTGTCCCTGCGGCGTCTTGAGCACGACCGCGAAGTTCAACCCGTCGAGCTTCACGCTTCCGACCTTTCCCTGATCGATGTGGATGAGCACGATCCCATCGCAGTGACCTTCGGTCGGGAGCGATACGTTCGCTCCACAGGAGCAGCTCACGGCGCAAGCGCAGGTGTCATAGTACTTCCCCTTCATCTGGTATGAGGTTTCGTCCGCGGCCCGCGCTACGACACCCAAAGCGAGGGATGTCATCAACGCGAGAACGAGCGCCCGGGCTGTGCACTTCATGATCTGCTCCCTCCTCGAAAGCGAGGTTGATTCCTCCCGAGCCCAACTCGTCTGCTCATCGAGCTCCCGAAGCCGCGAACGCTTCGGTCAGGATACCGACGGCCTCGTGGACGTCCGGCTCGGTGACGTTCAAGGCTGGCGCGATGCGGAACGTGTTCCCCTCGAGACCGCCCTTGCCGATCAGCAGGCCCCGCTTCTTCGCTTCCTCGAAGACGCGGCCGGTCAGGGCTTTCTCCGGAGTGCGGTCGCCGGCGGTCTCGTCCACGACGAGCTCGACGCCGAGCATCAAGCCCTTGCCGCGCACGTCGCCGACGTTCTTGGGGAAGCGCCGCTGGATTCCGAGAAGGCCTTCCCGCAGCAGAGCGCCCATCTTTTCCGCGTTCTGCGGAAGCTTTTCCTCCTCGATGATCTGGATCGTCGCGTTGGCGGCCGCGCAGGAAACGGGATTGCCTCCGAACGTCGAGATCGTGAGCGCCTTGAGCGACGCGGCGATCTCCGGTGTCGCGATCGTGACGCCGAGCGGCAGGCCGTTGGCGACCCCCTTGGCCATCGTCATGATGTCCGGCTGCACTCCCCAGTGCTCGATTCCCCACCACTTCGTGCCGGTTCGGCCGAAGCCGGTCTGGACTTCATCGCAAATGAAGAGGCCGCCGTACTTCCGGACGATCGAGACCGCGATCTCGAAATATTCCGGAGGCGGCGTGATGAACCCGCCGACTCCCTGTATGGGCTCCGCGAGGAATCCCGCGATGCGCCCGGTCGTCGTCGTGCGGATCACTTCCTCGATGTCCTTCGCGCAGGCGACGCCGCAGGACGGGTAGGTCAGGTGGAGCGGACAGCGGTAACAGTAGGGCGCGACCGCATGCTTGATGCCGGGCACCTGCGTCGGCAGAGCCCGCCAGGCGGAGTGTCCGGTCAACGACTGGGCGAGCATCGAGCGGCCCGAGTAACCGTGGCGAAGCACCACGATCTCGCTGTTCCCGGTCGCGAGCTGCGCCATCATGACGGCGGTCTCGTCCGCTTCGGTGCCCGAGACGGTGAAGAAGGACTGCTGCAGGCGCCCCGGAGTGAGACGCGCGAGACGCTCGGCCAGCTCGACGACGGGGAGCGTGGGGTAGAGCGTCGAAACGTGGGAGAAGCGGTCGATCTGGGCGCGGATCGCGGCGTTGACCTTGTCGTTGGCGTGGCCGACGGAAACGGTCAGGATGCCGCCGAAGAAATCGAGATATTCGTTTCCGTCCGCGTCCTTGAGGCGCAGCCCCTTTGCTTGCGCCGGCACGATCGGCTCGGCGTAGTACTGGATCGTTGCGGGAAACAGGTACTGCTTGTGCTTTTCGCGAGTCGTCTTCGTGACGATGGAGGTTGGCGCGTCGGTCTTGGTGGTGCTCATGGGATCCCCTTATCGATTAACCCAACACTCAACTTGTCATTCCGAAGGAAGCGAGGAATTGCTCCAGTGGTTTCTGGTGGATCGACGAGACAGATTCCTCGTCGCGTGGCTCCTCGGTATGACACTTTGGAATGATCACAATATATATATTGTTACCTTCAGCTTCTCGGCTTTCTCTTGAGAAACTGACCTGATCCGGCCTTCCCCACGAATTTGTCATTCTCGATGATCACCTTTCCGCGCGACAACACGGTCTCGACCTTCCCGGTGACCTCGCGGCCTTCGTAAGGGTTGTAGGCTGGCCGCGGCGGTCGCTGCGCGACCGGCGGCCGAAAAATTTCTAAACCGGAGCACTTCATGCCGTCCTGGGCTTTCTCTTGAGAAACTGCCCGGATCCAGCGTTACCGAGGAACTGGTCCTTGTCGACGATGACTCTGCCACGAGAGATAACAGTCTCTACCTTTCCAGTGATCTCGCGTCCTTCATAAGGGTTGTAGTCGACTCTCATGTGATGAGCCTTGGCCGAAATCACGTGCCTCTGATTCGGGTCGAAGATGACGATGTCGGCATCGGATCCCGGCGCGATCGTTCCCTTCTTGGGAAAGAGTCCGAAGATCTTGGCCGGCGAGGTCGACGTCAGCTCGACGAACCGATTGATCGTGATGCGTCCCTTGCGCACGCCGCCGTCGTGGACGAGGTGAAGGCGGGTCTCGATTCCCGGAGCGCCGTTGGGAATCTTGGAGAAGTCGTTCTTCCCGAGCTCTTTCTGTTCCTTCATGCAGAAGGGGCAATGGTCGGTCGAGATCGCCTGCAGGTCGTTTCCCGACAGCCCGCGCCAGAGGTTCTCTTCGTTTCCCTGCGCGCGCAGGGGCGGACTCATGACGTACTTCGCTCCCTCGAAGCCCGGCTCTTCATAGTTGGCGTAAGAGAGAAAGAGATACTGCGGGCAGGTCTCGGCATAGGCCGGAAGTCCGCGGTCGCGCGCCAGGGTGATCTGCTCGAGAGCCTCGGCGGCCGAGAGATGAACGACGTAGAGAGGGACACCGGCCATTTCGGCGAGGCAGATGGCGCGATGCGTCGCTTCCGCTTCGGCTCGCGGGGGCCGGGTCAGCGCGTGCCATTTCGGGGCCGTGTGCCCGTCCGCGAGGGCGCGCCGCACGAGCACGTCGATCACGTCGCCGTTCTCGGCGTGCATGCAGATCGTGCCGCCGTTGGAGGCCGTTCTCAGAAAGGCGCGGAAGATCGACCCGTCGTCGAGCATCAGCACGCCGCGGTAGGCCATGAAGAGCTTGAAGGAGGTGACGCCCTCGGCCACCATCGCGTCCATCTCCTTCTCGACGCTCTCGGGAAGATCGGTCACGATCATGTGGAAGCCGTAGTCGATGGCGGCCTTTCCCTGTGCCTTCTTCATCCAGGTCTCCCAGGCCTGGCGCAGCGTCTGCCCCTTGTACTGGATCGCGAAGTCGACGATCGAAGTGGTTCCGCCGTGCGCGGCGGCGATCGTGCCGGATTCGAAGTCGTCCGCCGAGGTCGTGCCGCCGAACGGCATGTCCAGGTGTGTATGGACGTCGATCCCTCCCGGGAGAACGAGCTTCCCGCGAGCGTCGATCTTCTTGTCCGCCGGAATCGGGAGGCTCGTCCCGATCGCCAGGACCTTCTCGTCCTCGATCAGGACGTCCCCGGAGTAAGTGTCGGTCGCCGTGACGACCGTGCCTCCGGAAACCAGCGTGCGCACGCCCTCAGATCTCCGCCATCGGCTGATAGGTCTCGGGGCGGCGGTCCCGGTAAAACTGCCAGACCCGCCGGACCTCTTCGATCATGTCGAGATCCATTTCCGCCGTGATGAGCTCGTCCTTGTCCTCGGAGCCGACGGCGAGGAAATTGCCTCGCGGGTCGACGAAGTAGGAGGAACCGTAGAACTTGCCGACGTTCCACGGCGCTTCGACCCCGACGCGGTTGCTGCATGCCATGAAATAGCCGTTGGCGACCGCGTGCGCGGGCTGCTCGAGCTTCCAGAGGTACTGCGAGAGTCCGGCCACCGTCGCCGACGGGTTGAAGACGATCTCGGCACCGTTCAAACCGAGGAGCCGGGCACCTTCGGGAAAGTGGCGGTCGTAGCAGATGTAGATGCCCACCCTGGCGAAGCGGGTCTCGAAGACCGGGTATCCCAGGTTGCCGGGCTTGAAGAAATACTTCTCCCAGAAGCCCGAGGTGTGCGGAATGTGGTTCTTACGGTACTTGCCGAGGTACGTCCCGTCGGCGTCATAGATCGCGGCCGTGTTGTAGTAGACCCCCGCCTGCTCGCGCTCGTAAACGGGGACCACAATAACCATATTGTATTTCTTCGCGTAGGCGCCAATCCGCTCGGTGGTCGGGCCGGGGACGGGCTCGGCGAGGTCGTACCAGTGGGAGTCCTGGGACGGGCAGAAATAAGGTCCGTTGAAGACTTCCTGAAGACCGAGCACCTGAACGCCGCGCTTGCCGGCCTCCTCGATGAACGGGATGTGGACCGCAATCGCCGCCTCGCGCACCTTCTCGATCGGAGCGGCGGGGTCGGTCAGGGGAGCGTGGCATTGGATCAGGCCGCCGAGGACCTTACGCGGCATTCTTCCTCCTAAGCTTCGAGTGACGAGTGACGAGTGACGAGTTTCCTAAGACTTTTTCCCGCTTGTCACTTGTCACTTCTCCATCAAAACCAACGCGAGATGACAGGGCCGCGGCGTTCGCTGCGCGAACGGCGGCCTGAAATTTTCTGGCCAGTTGGGCATAGGCATCTCGTCTTCAGATCTAGAACCATCGCGATATCACCACTTTCTTATCTGTGTAGAACTCATAGGCATCCCGGCCATGGACTTTCAGGTCGCCGAAGAAGCTGTCCTTGGCGCCGCCGAAAGGGAAGTAGGCCATCGGCGCCGCGACGCCGATGTTGACGCCGACCATCGAGGCGGAAGCGAGCCGCGCGAATTCCCGCGCGGCCTTTCCGCTCTGCGTAAAGATCGAGGTCGCGTTGGCATTGGGGTGCGCGTGCATCACGGAGATCGCCTCTTCGAGCGAGCGGACCGGAGTGATCGACGCGACCGGCCCGAAAATTTCCTCTTTCCCGATCGACATGGACGGCGAGACGTCGTCGAAGATCGTCGGTCCGACGAAGAAGCCGCGCTCCGGCACCGGCGCTCGGCGTCCGTCGAGCAGAATCTTCGCGCCCTCCTGAGCTCCCTTCTCGATGTAGGACACGACACGCTCCCGCTGGCGGCTGCTGATGACGGGCCCCATCGACACTCCGGACTCCATTCCGTCGCCGACTTTCAAGCTCTTCACCGACTCGACGAACCGTTCGCGCGCGGCGCCGTGCGCCGGCCCCACGGGAACGAGGACGCTTCCGGCTAGACAGCGTTCACCCGCGCAGCCGTAGAAGGACTCGGTGATGGCCGGCATCGCGCGGCCGAGATCGGCGTCAGGCATCACCACGATGAAGTTTTTCGCGCCGCCGAGCGCCTGCACTCGCTTTCCGGCGTGCGTCGCGCGCTGGTAGACGGCCCGGGCGACCGGCGTGGACCCGACGAAGGAGACCGCCTCGATGTCGGGGTGGTCGCAGATCGCCTCGACCACCTCGCGTCCGCCGTTGACGAGGTTGATGACTCCGGGCGGAACATCGCACTGTTCGAGGAGCTGGAAGATCCGGCGCTGGGAGAGGGGCACCTGCTCCGACGGCTTTAGAACGAACGTATTGCCGGTGGCGACCGCGAAAGGAAGGAACCAGAGCGGCACCATGAGAGGGAAGTTGAACGGCGCGATCGCGGCGCAAACCCCCACCGGCTGGCGAATCACCTGGCAGTCGATGTTCGACGCGATGTTCTCCAGGCCGTATCCCATCATGAGCGAGGGCGTACCGCAGGCGACCTCCACGCACTCGATTCCACGGCGCACGCTGCCGCGCGATTCGTCGAGCGTCTTGCCGTGCTCGGTCGTGATGAGTCGGGCGAGCTCTTCGAAGTGGTCCTCCAGGAGCTGCCGAAATCGAAACAGGGATCGCGCCCGGGTGACCGCCGGCGTGTCCCGCCAGCCCGGGAACGCCTTCTTGGCGGCCGCGACGGCGAGGTCGAGATCCTGGGGAGTCGAAAGGGGCGCTCTCGCGATCACTTCCCCCGTGGCCGGATTGTGAACATCGAAGAATTGGGTGGCTCGCGATTCGATCCAGCGGCCCCCGACGAAATTAGGAAGCACTTCGGGCGATTTCGAGAAGCTCGTTTGGGCCGGGCTCCCGCCAGCCACCGCCGTCTGAGCCATGGTGGTTCCCTCCGGAAAAATCGCAGTCTATTCCTCGCTCCGTGCGGCAGCAAGCTTCGAGCCTCGGCGCCGCAGACGCGATCTCGCCGGAGGAGCCTGCTGCGCCAGATCGCGGGCAGAGGCGGAGCCGCGCTCTCGGAGTTTCGCTCCGCTCCCAGCGAATTTCGCTCCGGGCCGGCGTTTCGCGTCTGGCATAGGATCAGCATGGCTGTCGTCCTTCAATAATCAGGGGACTCTGGGAATGACTGCTCAAAACGGCTCGGCAGAGAATGGCCAGGAGATGTCGCTTCGCCGGTTTCTCCACGACCTCGCTGCGCCTCTCTCCGCCGTATCGCTTCACCTGGAAACGGCCGTTCGGCGAGTACAAAAAGGCAACGACCCGACCGAGTCGCTCGCGACCGCGCAGCGAGAGCTGGAAAAGGCGTTTCAGTTGTTCGAAACCGGCCGGTCGAAGCTGATGACGAATTCCGAGGCCCCGAAAGCGCAGTCATGACCGAAGCCGCCATGAAGACGCTGATCGTTGAAGACGACACGGCCACGCGCCGAGGACTCGAAGAATCGATCAAGGATTTCGGCGGCGAGCCCCACGCGGTCGGTACGACGAAACAAGCCGAGGCCTCGCTGAAGCAATTTCAGCCCCATCTGCTGATCGTCGATATCTCCTTGCCCGACGGAGACGGGCTCGCCCTCCTCCGGGCCGCTCGCGAAGAACGGCCGGATCTCGACGCGGTGGTCATCACGGGTTCGAGCTCCATCGACCACGCCATCGAGGCTCTCCGGGCCGGCGCCACCGATTACCTCCTGAAGCCGCTGCGTCCGGCGCAGCTCGAGGCGGTCTTTCAGCGAATCGCGGATCGCCGCCGTCTGGAGCTCGAGGTCGATACGCTGCGGACGGAGCTCCAGGAGACGGGACGGCTCGGAGAGATGCTCGGCCGGTCGAAGGCGATGCAAGGAGTCTTCGACAGCCTCCGCAAGGTCGCTCGGACGGATGCCCCGGTGCTCATCACCGGAGCCTCCGGGAGTGGCAAGGAGGTCGCCGCGCTGACGATCCACCGGCTGTCGCGCCGCGCGGGGAAGCCGTTCGTCGCGTTCAACTGCGGAGCAGTGTCGCCGACGTTGATCGAGAGCGAGCTCTTCGGGCATGAGCGCGGCTCCTTCACCGGCGCCGACAAGCGGCGAGTCGGATACTTCGAAGAAGCCAACGGCGGAACTCTCTTCCTGGACGAGATCACCGAAATGACTGCCGAGATGCAGATTCGGCTCCTTCGCGTTCTCGAGGAGCGCACACTCCGGCGTGTGGGCGGGACCCAGGATCTCAAGCTCGACGTCCGGCTTCTCTCCGCGACCAACCGAGACCCGCTCGAGGCGATCCGGGATGGCAAGCTGCGCGAGGATCTCTACTATCGCCTGAACGTCTTCCCGCTCTGCATCCCGCCCTTGAAGGAACGGGTCGAGGACGTCGAATTGCTCGCCGAACACTTCCTGCGCGAGATCGAGGGGAAGGAGAGAGCGGGCGTTCAGCACTGGGATCCCAAGGCGGTCGACCTGCTTCGCGCGCACGTCTGGCCCGGAAACGTCCGCGAGCTCCGTAACATCGTTCACCGCGCCTACATCCTGACCGAAGGCAACACCATCGACGCTCTGACTGTTCGGAGTCTCCTGCCGGATAATCTGGGGGAGGAATGCGAACCGAAGAAGAAGCCGCGGCCGGCCCGCCGTACTTCCGGTCGCGCCACGGGTCGCGCGGCGCGCCGGTAGAGAAAGCGAGTTTATGCTGGCACGTTTTTCGCTGCCTCGGCTCGAGGCGGTGATTGCCGAAAGTGAAGGGGTGGTGATTGCCCAAAGGGAAGGAGAAATCCGATGCTTTGGACTGTCTTCGTAATTCTTCTGGTGCTCTGGCTGCTAGGTCTCGTGACCGGCTACACGCTCTCCGGCTTCATCCACATTCTCCTCGTCGTCGCGATCGCGATACTGCTCATTCGTTTGATCCAGGGTCGAAGCGTCGCCTAGAAAAAAGGCCCCGGAGGTCGGGACCTTTTTTCTTCGCCGCTGATTGACCGGCGTCATCCGGGCTATCGGGTTAGACCGGAACGCAGTCGGGGTGTCCGCACGAACAGTGGTTGTTGCGCATCTTCGAATCCTCGAGGTCTGCGCACTTTTCGCTGCAGAACCTCTTTCCCTCCCGCTCGACGTGCGCGTCCCGACAAAGGCAGCCCTGATGCTGGCAATGCATCGGCATGGCGAACCGTTTCAGCGTGTCCGATCCTTCAAGTCTTTAGGTTTGGCCTGCGCGCGATTGACCTTTTGGGGCTGCACTCTCTGAACGGGCGCGGTATACCGGAGATCCGGAATACCCGGGCAGAACAGAGGCGAGACGTGCGCGCAGAGCCAGGCATCAACACTCGAAGAATCGCCCTGCGTCGATTTGGGCGCGTCGCTGCCCAGCATGGGGGCCGCGATCAGAACGACGAGCCCGGCTATGGGGAACCACTTCTTGCTCATGATTTTCAGCAACGCGAGATGCCGTTGCGTGCCTCCTTTCCTCTGCGCCGCATTCGCGGCTGAAACAGGAAAGAGCAAGGCGCGTGCCGTGCGCGTCTGTCAAACGCGCGATTTTCGGTGAGCGGCGGGAATTTGCATCGGCGCAGCAAAAAGTGGACAGCGCGCAGTGGCGCAAGCAGAACGAAGAGAAGTGCGGCGGGAAAAGAAAAAGGCGAGAAGCGCTCGCGGCTTCTCGCCTGGCGAAAGGAAACGGATTGTCGTTTGCGGAGCTCTAGCGGCGGCTCCCCTTGCAGTCGGGGTGGCCGCAACGGCAGCGATCTTCGTGCTGGTCGGTCATCTGCGCATTGCGGCAAAAGTCGCTGCAGAAATGGCGATTGCCATCCCGCAGATCCTGACCTTTGCAATCACAGCCTCGGTGCTCACATGCCATAGGAACCTCCTTGGAAAAACCGTGGAACCGTCATTTGGCTCTCAGACCTCGGCCCTTCCGCGCGCCCAGTAGCCGTTGCGCCGAATCTCGTCTTGGACCGTGGCCGAGAGACCAAATTCGCTGGCATCCCCCGATCGAATGAATCTCCAGTTTTCATCGCG
>DATDNV010000691.1:0-2375 GCA_036518075.1 Thermoanaerobaculia bacterium | reverse complement strand
GGGGCCGCTCGGCGACCTGTCCCGCGCTCCCCGTGTCGGAGTCCACGCGCTCGCGGAGGCAAAGTCTCTGCGTTTGCCGGCCGACGCCTCTTTTCTGTTGTCCCGCGTGGACGGTAAGACCTCCGCGCAAGATCTGCTGCGCCTCATCCCCGGCTCGCGCCGCGCGGCGGCCAAGATCCTGTACACCCTGATCTACTGCGGCTTCATCGAGTTTCCAGAGAGCCCGGTGACTCGAAACGCGGCCGGCGGCGAGGTGGAAGCCAGCGCGCCCGACCAGACGAGTCGGCATCGGGAGCTCGTGCACAGCACCTACCGAAGGACCGACTGGCTCTCGCACTACGATCTTCTGGGCCTGACGCTCGATGCGACTCCGAAACAGATCGATGAGGCTTATTCCCAGCTTCGGGGCCTCTTCGATCCGGTTCTCTCGGAACGTCCCGACTTGTCCGATTGCCGGCGTGAGCTCATCGTCCTGTCGCGGCGTCTGCGCGTCGCTTACGAGGTTCTTTCCCGACCCTCGTCGCGCGAGCGTTACGACACCGAGATTCGTCGAGCGGAGGCGCTCCTTCCTCCCGGATCGGGAGAAGAAGGCGCCGTCCGGCCGGAGGCTACGGAAAGGTCGGCGAAGGTGCGGCGCTGGACGGCCTCAAAAAACTACAAACGGGCGCAGGAGCTGATCGAAAAGAACGATTTCTTCCCAGCCATCGAGATGTTGGAAGAAGCCATTCGCTTCGTTCCGGACAACGGCCGCTACCGGCTGCTTCTGGGACGGGCTCAGATGAAGAATCGCTGGTGGGCGGAGGAAGGGATGGCGAATCTGGAAGAGGCCGCCCGGCTCGAGCCCCGCAGCGCGGAGATTCAAAGCGCGCTCGCCGAGGCCTATCTCGAGCGCGGAGCGCCGGAGAAGGCGTTGCCGTATGCGAGACAGGCACTCAACGTCGCGAACCCGGCGAACAAGGGCCGGTATCGGGATCTCGAGCTGCGCGCCGAACAGGCCGCGCAACTTGGCGCCGCCGAGCAAACCTCGGGACGCTCACGGCGCGGAATTGCGTAGGCGATTCCGAGGTCCGAAGTCGAAATCGCCGACGACGCAGAAAGACGCCGGGAGCCCTTCGGGCTCAGCCAGAAGCGCCGGTTCTTTCCGAGAACCGGCTCGACAGAAGAAACGCCACAGCGGAGAGCCCTGCGAGTAGCACGCCGTAGGCGGCGGCGACGCCCGTCTCCTGCATGCGGAGCGAGGAGAGGATCTCGATCGAGATCGGCCGCGTGTCGAAGGTGTAGAGCACGACCGAAACGACGAAGTCTCCGAACGCCGTCAGAAACGCGAGTGCCGCTCCCGCGGCGAGCGCCGGCGCGATGAGTGGAACGGTCACTCGCCAGAGACGGCGCCCCCGGCCAGCGCCGAGGGAAGCGGCCGCTTCTTCCAGCGAGGGGTCGAGCTGCCGCAGCCCCGCGAAGGCGGCGCGGCCGGTGAGAGGCAGGTTTCTCGCCAGATAAGCGAGCGGCAGAATCGCTGCGGTGCCGACGAGGATGAAGCGCCCGGCCCACGGAGCGTTCCGAGAGAACGCGGCGGCCAGCGCGACCGCGAAAACGGTCCCCGGCAGCGCCCACGGGAGAGTGATCAGGGTCTCGAGTGTGCGCGCCCAGGGCTTGCGGCGTCCGACCGCGAGGTATGCCGCAGCGAACCCCAGCGCCAGCGCCGCCCCCGTCGCGACGGCCGCCATCCACAGCGAGTTCACGATCGGCCGCAGGTGTTCCGCCTGCGAGAAGACCGTGATCCAGTTGGACCCGTTCAGCACGGGAGGAAAGATCTGGGAAGACCAGGTTCCCGCGGGTACGAACGAGATGAGGATGAGCGTGGCGTGGGGAAGAAGAAGAAGGGCGGCCAGGATCCATCCCGCCGCGGCGACGAGGACACCGCGGCGAAGGCGCACGCGGGCAGGAGCCGCGCCGCGAATCGCGCCGGAGATCTCGCGGCGACTCTCGGTCCGGAGGAGCAGGTAGAGGCCGGCCAGAGCCAGCGCAGCGAGGGTCACCGTCTCGACCATCGCCATCTCCGTGTCTCCATTCAGTCTCGAGAAGACGATCTGGGTCGTCATGACGCGGAACGTGCCTCCGAAGAGATAAGGCGCCGAGAACGAGGAGAGCGACGTCATGAAGGTCAATAGCGCGGCTCCCGCCAGGGCCGGCCCCAGAAGCGGAATCGTCACGCGCCGGAGGATGCGTCCGCGTCCCGCGCCGAGGGATTGCGCGGCTTCGAGAAACGCGCTGTCCAGGCGGGCGAGCCCGGCGCGCGTGAACAGATAGAAGTAGACGAACATCGAGTAGGCGTGCACGAGCAGAATCGCTCCCGGCCCCGAAAGCCTCCAGGGCGG
>DATDNV010000690.1:0-3174 GCA_036518075.1 Thermoanaerobaculia bacterium | reverse complement strand
AACGAGCGCGTAGTTCACGTCCGGAACGCTGTTGAAGTCTGCCGCTTTCTTACAGAGCTCTCCCGCCTTCGCCGTATCGCCCTTCCCGCCATAGGCCTGGCAGAGCCGAAACAAGTCCTGCGGGTTCTGCTGGTCGGCCTGCAAGAGCTCCACGATGGCCCGGTCGTAGTCCCGCTCCGCCAACGCGATGGTTCCGTCGAGCTCGTGTGCATTCCGGACCGTGGCCGGGTTCTTCGATGCCTCGGCGCCCAGCCGGAAGATGTTCGCCTCTTTCCGAGCTCCGACGAAATCCTTCCTGGCGAGCGCGACGCGGCACATGTTGTAGTGGTAGACGAGTTCCTGATCGTCCTTGACCTGCTGGGGCAGGTCGGATTCCCGCACGAGCTTGAGCCCTGCGTCGTACTCTTTTCTCGCCGCGTCGGCCTTCCCGCTCTCGGCATACAGCAGCCCCTTGAGGCCCCGGTCGAATGCCATCGCGGGCACGTCCTTCGTTTTCTCGCCGAGCGCGTACTGCTCGTCCAAGTCCGAGAGAGCCTTGGACGTTTGCCCCTCGTCGATGTGGACGATCGTGCGCGCGAAGAGCGTCTGTCGTGTCTCGCCGGCCGAACGCGCGGCCTTCAGGGACTTGGCCAGCTCCTTCTCGGCCTCGCCGGGCTTGCCGGAGTAGAGCAGACCCATGGAGAGTCCCTGGTACGCGTTCAGGAAAGTCGGATCGATTTCGAGAGCCTTGCGGTACTGGACGATCGAATCGTCGAAGCGGCCCATCTTCAGAAGGAGCTCGGCATAGGAGTCGTACGGATTCGGGTCCTTGGGAAGAAGCTCGATGTATTTCTGAAACGCCTTCTCCGAGCTCGCGTAATCTCCGCTCTGCCGGTAGGCGTAGCCGAGCAGGTTGTAGGCATTCGAGTAATTCGTGGCGAGCTCCGTGGCTTTCTTGTAGTGCTCGATCGCGGGAGCGTACTTCTGCTGCCCGAAGTAGTAACCGGCGAGGTAGAAATGGGCCCTCTCGTCGCTGGGATAGGCGGCCACGAGCCGCTCCAAATAGTCTCGTTGCTTCTCCGGGTTGGCGGTCGCCAAGGCCTCGTTCGCGAGGATCAAGAGCTTCTCCCCGTTGGATGCCTTATCGGCGCCGGCGAGCACCAGGGCCTTGTGCAGGTGATCGAAGAATTCCCCACGAGTCGGCGCGGTGTTGGCGAGCGCGAGCTCGGCCCACGCGAAGTTCGGGTCGAGCGATACCGCCTTCTGAAAGTGAGCCCGCGCGTCGGTGTCGAGGGACTTCTCGTACATGTCGCGCCCTTGCAGAAACTCCGCCTTCGCTTCCGCCGAGGCGGTTGTCACGGGAATCTTCCCGCCGCCGGCCGGAGTCGGCGCTTGTGCCTCGGCCGCCGGGGACGGAGCGACCTCCTTCTTCGCGCATCCGCCGATCGCCATTCCGGCGGCAACTCCCAGGAACCCGACCAAAGTCAGAGATCGTCCCGGTGGCATGCGTCCCTCCTGGTGTGATCGTTGGCCATGGCGAGCCCCGGCCCTCCCGAGGACGGACTGCTCCCGAGGAAGGAGGCTCTCGACGTGGATCACGCGCCTCTCTACGCCCCACCGCCCAGAAAGTTGCGGGCGCGGGGCCGAGTGGACCGCTCGGACGTGTGAAAGCTGATTCCCGCGGGACGAACTAGAAAGGGAGCAGGGAGCGGGTAGCGAGGAGCGGGTCGCAAGGAGCGAAATCCCTCGGCTTGTCATCCCTAGCGCAGCGAGGGATCTACTCCCGCAGCTTCGACTGGAAGCGCCAATGACCGGAGTAGATTCCTCGTCGCTTCGCTCCTCGGAATGACAAGAGTGAAGGGGTTGCTCCTTGCTCGTTCTTCCCGCTTTCCCATCTCCTTGTACTGTTTCCCGTTAAACGATACACTCGGCCGGTGTGATTCGCTCCTTCCGGTCGCCGGACGCGGAAAAGCTATTTCAGGACCGGGATGTCGCGCGGTTCCGGGCGCTGGAACGGCCGGCGAGACGAAAGTTGCTACTGCTGCACCGGGCCGCCTCGCTTCAAGATCTCCGAGTACCGCCGGGCAATCGATTGGAGCAGTTGAAGGGACGTCGGAAAGGACAGCACAGCATTCGCATCAACGAGCAATGGAGAATCTGCTTTACCTGGCGGGATGGCGACGCCTTTGACGTCGAAATCACGGACTATCACTGAGGAAGCACCATGACGGCAAATCTCGATCCAATTCACCCGGGGGAAATCCTCGAGGAGGAGTTCATGCGCCCGCTGGGCCTCTCGGCCAACGCGCTCGCTAAACGGATCGATGTCCCAGTCACGAGGGTCTCCGAGATCGTCCGCGGAAAGCGCGGCATCACTGCGGATACGGCGTTGCGCCTCGCGCGGCTCTTCGGAACGAGCTCAGAGCTCTGGCTGGGACTGCAATCGGAATATGACCTTCGCGTTGCGCGACAGGAGTCTGGGTCATCTATCCAGACACGAGTCGTTCCTCTGAGCAGGGATTCCCGCTTCGCCCCGAATGCAGCGAGCGCTCGCTCGGGCGTCGGTGAGGCATTGGAGGGCTATGGCCCGGTCACCGACGCCTCGCCCACCCGCGACCGGCGTCGTATCCGAAAACCCCTTGGCCCTAGGGAGAGAAGCCAGCGAAAACTATTCGAACTCGTCGATCGGCTTACCCATTCGTTGGATGACGCGGAGCAGAAGCGCATCAGAAGGCAGCTCGCTCGCTTGATTTACGCCGAGTAGCCGAACGACTTCACCAAGAAGAGCAGCTATACCAGATCTGATATACATTCTCGCGCTCCGCGCTCCCTGCTAAATCAAGAGACATCAACCTCCGGATTCTTGAGGAACTCCGGCCGCGGCGTGATTCCGAGGCCCGGCTTCGTAGAGGCCGCGAGGCGTCCCTTCACGCGCTGGGGCGCGCCGTCGGCCGTCGAGACGGTCCCGTAGCTGTTGAAGTCCGTCGCCGTGAAGAGGAATTCGGGCGGCGTCGAGTGCGCCAGGTGCGCAATCGCCGCCGTCGCGACGTCCCCTCCCCAAGTGTCCTCGATCGTAGCCGCAATGCCGAGCGAGACGCAGAGATCGCGCGCCTGCCGCGCCCGGGTCAGGCCGCCCAGTTTCGAGATCTTGATGTTCACAACGTCCATCGCGCGGTCGGCCGCTGCGCGAAGCAG
>DATDNV010000689.1:0-6792 GCA_036518075.1 Thermoanaerobaculia bacterium | reverse complement strand
CGCCTCCGTCGGTGATTGCGAGTCTTCCGAGGATTTCGATGCGACTTTCGCGAGGCCGAAGTCGAGGATCTTCGCGCGTCCGTCGGCGGTCAGAAAGATATTCGCGGGCTTCAGGTCCCGGTGGACGATCCCCTTTTCGTGGGCCGCTGCGAGGCCATGCGCGATCTGGAGTCCCAACGCGAGCGTCTTGCGCTGCGGCAGCGCGCCTTCTGCGAGCCGCTCCAGAAGTGTTTCTCCCGTGAGAAGCTCCGTGACTGCATAGGTCGAAGCGCCTTCCTTGCCGAGCTCATAGATGCCGAGAATGTTGGGGTGCGAGAGTGCCGCGACCGCCTTTGCCTCCCGCTCGAAACGTTCGAGCGCCGCGGCGTCCTGCGCAAGCTTTTCCGGAAGAACCTTGATCGCCACCTCCCGCTCGAGCTTCGTGTCTCGCGCTCGGTATACCTCTCCCATGCCCCCCGCCCCAATGGGAGAAAGAATCTCGTAGGGACCAAGCCGCCTTCCGGTCGCGATCGTCATGGATTTGCTGCGGTCAGATGCTTGCGAAAATTGAGAAGAACATCGAAATGCGGCTGAGCATTTGCCTCTCTCTGGCGAACCAGCAGGATGAACCGCTTGCCATCGGAGGTAACGTCGTACATCTGATTCCACTCGCTCGGGGCCGGACGTTCGACCTTGAAGAGCGAGTGCGGCTCGCCCGACGAGAAAGTGGGCTCCTCACGAATCGGGACAGCAAAGACCTCGTCATTCCAGGAAAAGAAGAGCTCTTTGCCGTCGCGGGACCAGCGAGGCGCGCCGCCGCCGCTCCTCGAGATCTGCCAGCGCCCGGCGAGGCTCGGGTAGGGTTGAACGTAGATCTGCGGGCCAGTCTCGTATTCGCCCGTGTAAGCGATCCATTTCCCGTCGGGAGAAATCATGCCCTGGTGCTCCGCCTTCGGGGTCGCGATGAACGCCAGCGCAGTGCGGTCCCCGACGAGAGGAATTCGGAAAATGTCGGCCTGGCTCGGCAGCCCGTTCAGGGTCACCAGAAGGGCGGAGCCGTCCGGAGCGAAGGAGTCCGTGGTGATCGGCACCTTATAGGGCGATTTCCAGAGAATTTCGGCGGCGGCGCTGCCGTCGGCTCGTTGGCGCAGAACGGCGTCTCCGGTCGGTGTCGAGAAGACGACGCTCGTGCCATCAAGCGTCCATGTCGGGGCTGAAGCTTGTCCCGTCGAGGTGAGCTGGAAATAACCGGAATGGGCGAGGTCGGCGATCCAGACGTCGCTGCGAGATCCGCCGCCCGGTCCCTCCGCATACGCGAGCTTCTGTCCGTCGGGAGAGAGAGAAATTTCGGTGTAGACGCCCGGGGGAATCCCGGTCGGCTCGCGGCGCCCGGCTCGATCGCACCAGACGATTTCGTTCGCTCCCTGTGTGGAGAGGCCGACTCCGTAGACGAGAGCGCCGGTTCCCGACACGTCGAAGTAGGACGCTCCACTGCGCGGGTCGCCGCTCACTCCCTGAATGACGGGAACCGCGGCGCCTTGGACCGTCGCGGTCTTCGGATCGAATGGAGCTGCGAGAACGTCGCCGCGCCGAGCGAGGAGGAGGCGGCCGGGAGGCAGATATCGCGCGAAGCTCGCGCCTTTGTAGACGACGTGTCTCTTGCCGGTGGAGAGCGAGACCGCGTCGATGCGAGCGTCGTCGTAGTCGCCCGGCTTGTCCTCGGTTCCGACCGTGAAGAGGATCCAGTCGCCGTCCGGCACGAATTCTGGCCAGCGATGCGTCCGCTCCCGCGTGGAGCTGTCGAGCGTCGTCAACGGTCGCGCTTCTCCTCCCGCCGCAGGAACTCGAAGGAGCGGAGTGTTGACTGTCGCAGTGAACACGATCGTGCCGTCCGTGGCCCAGACCGCGCCGCGGCTCCGAGGCACCGAGGCAAGCGTGATGGGCGTGCCGCCTCGGATCGCGGTCTTTTTCAACTTGTCGCCCGCCACGAAGCCGAGCCACTGGCTATCGGGTGAAAAGAAAGGAGTCGATCCGCCTTCGGTTCCGAAAACCGGCTCCGGGTTCTCCCTCGAGAGCTCGCGCACGAAGATCTTGCGCTCCTCGCCACTTTTGCCTGTGAACGCGAAGCGCCGCCCGTCGGGAGAGATCGCGAGAATCTGCTCCTGATCCCCGGAGCTAAAGTCCGGCGCCACCTTCTCAGGTAGCAGGACCGATAGCCGAACGAGATCCTCGGTGACTCCCGGCGTGCGGCGAAGGAGCGCAAAGAGAGCGAGGGACAGCAAGGCCGCGGCGGTGACCAGCCAGGGAACCCATCTGATCGCCGACGATTGCCCTCTTCTCTCGAACGTCTCCGCTTCGACGCTCTTGACCGGCGCCTTCAACGATTCTTCGATCTCGAGCCGCGCGTCGGCGACGTCGTGAAGGCGGCTCTTCGGATCGCGCTCCAAGCACCGATGCAGAAGACGAACGACTCCGCTCGGTGTCTCCGCGGGCAGCACGGCGAAGTCGACCTCCTGCCTCAGAACGGCCGCCAGAACGTCCGATACCGTCTCGCCTTCGAAGAGGCGCCGTCCGGTCAGCATCTCCCACAAGGTCGCTCCGAACGCCCAGATGTCCGCCCGCTTGTCGACCGACCTTCCTCGAGCCTGCTCGGGCGACATGTAGGCGGCCGTGCCGATCACGACGCCCGCTTGTGTGGCCGCGGCCGTAATCGTCGGGGACCTCGAAACGTCGGGAGAGGAGCTGTCGCCCGCCAGCGCCTTCGCGAGGCCGAAGTCCAGCACTTTCACTTTTCCGTCGGGAGTCAACTTGACGTTCGCGGGCTTCAAGTCCCGGTGCACGATTCCGCGATCGTGTGCCGCTTCCAGAGCTTCAGCGATCTGACGCGCGATCTCCAGGCACTCTTCGACGGGAATTGGGCCCTGCGCCAGCCGTTCGGCTAGCGTCTCACCTTCCACGAGCTCCAGGACCAGCGCTTCGACGCCGGCCGATTCCTCGAGGCCGTAGATCGCCGCGATGTGGGGGTGGTTGAGCGCCGCGAGGACCTGGGCTTCGCGGCGAAATCGGGCCAGGCGCTCCGCATCCGAGGCAAAGGTTTGCGGCAGTACTTTGATCGCGACGCTCCGTCCCAGCCTCGCGTCGTGCGCGCGCCACACTTCTCCCATCCCGCCCGCGCCGAGCGGAGAAAGGACCTCGTACGGGCCGAGACGGGAGCCCGCGCTCAATGTCATTGAGATCTCCGGAGCGATTCTAAGGGAGCGCCGGGAGGGACAGGGGAAAGAGACTCAGGCGAAGCGGCGGGCCTCGGAATTCGCGGGCGGCCGGGCGACCATGTGGATCTCGGTGCCTCCGCGTTCGAAACGGACTTCGTCCATCAACTGATTGATCAGATAAATGCCCCGGCCGCCGGTCGAGAAGAGGTTCTTGCCTTGAATGGGGCTCGGGATCTGCGCGGGGTCAAAGCCCGGCCCGGGATCGCGCACGACGATCAGCATCCCGCGCGTGTGATCGCAAGCGACGCAGCATTGAATTTGTTTGGACGAGTCGTGGCCGGCGCCGTGCTCGATCGCGTTCGCGAGCGCTTCGCGCAGCGCGAGCTCGATCTCGAATTCCTTTCCCGCGGCGCAACCCATCTCCGTGACGATGCCCATGACTTTCTCCACGATCGGGGAGATCGCATTGACGTTGCCTGGAAGAGTCAGGTCGAGCTTGACGAGCAGGTCGGACGCGTCGAACTCGCAGCGTGTGAGCGGCTGGTTGGTCATGGCACCCTCCCTCGGCACGAGATTCTATTGCGGCGCCTCCGCGAGGGCACAAGGACCTTGGGGCAATCTCTCCGGGGCCCTCGACTGTCCATGCTCATGGACACCGGCTTGGTCGCTCGCGGCTCGGGAGTGAGGGATGAAGGCTCCCAGGGGCCGGCCGCTTCGTTATTTCACTCCCTTCGACGCGTCCCAGGAGCCCTGCTGCTTTCGAATGTAGAGGATCTGGCCCGTGTGATAGGCGTTGTGCGCGCTGATGTGGGCGATCGTGGAATACCAGGACTGGAGCTTCTGATCGTCCGCTGCTTCGATCGCTTTCTCCCAATCGGTCATCACCGAGTCGAGCTGGCGCACCGCCGCATCCCAGGAGGCCGTATCCACGTTCCCGGCGAAGGTCTCATCGTTGTTGCCACTGTAGGTGGACGGCTTCTCTCCCTTGAACTTGGCGAGATTTCGCTGGTCCCAGAACGTGATGTGGACGACCAGCTGAGCGATCGAGTGATTGCCCTTTCCATCCTTCCAGTTCGCCTGCTCGACCGTCAGACCGTTGACCGCCTGCATGGCCGGAACGAACCAGTCCTGGACGTTGTGCGTCGTCTTCAACTGTTCGAGTAGAACGGACTTGAGAGTCGGCGCCGTGGAATCCCTCGCCTCAGCAAGGCCGGCTGCCAGAACGAGAACCGTGACGAGAATCGTTTTCATGGAGCTCCTTCCTTTCCCGTGAGTTGTTTTTCGAACACAACAGTCTCGCCGCAGCCTGCCGAGACTCGCCAGATCCACTTTCGAAGGATTCGGCATGTATCCGGCCGGATCATCGCGCTGGCTTCCGATCCGCCGGATTCTCGTGTCGGAGAATCACGATGTCCCCGGTCGTTCGCCCACGCGTGAAGAAGAGCTTGGAGCCGTCCCGCGAGAGTTTGGGGTCTTCGATATACAGGTCGTTGCCCGAGAAATCGGTCACCTTCTCCGCCGGTGCGCTCTTCCAATCCTGAGCGGGACCGGGAACTCGAAAGATGTTCTTGTGATTTTGCTGAAAGTACAGCCAGCGGCCCGAGGAGGAGAAGAACGGATGGAACGTATCGAACTTCTGATCGACGACGCCCCGAGGGGTACCGCCCCCGATGGGCACCGTGGCGAGCGTCATCTTTCCGCCGCCTTGGTTGACCTGAAAGACGACCCATTGCCCTGACCGATCCACGATGAAGAGCGTTCGCGCTTCGGCGCCGGGCACCGGAGTCGTGCGGCCCGACGACAAATCGAGTTGAAGCAGAGAATCGCCGTTCGGAATCAGGAGTCTCTTGCCGTCCGGCATCCAGACGGGAGCTCCGACTCCTTTCATCTCCGCGACACGGCGAGGGCTCGTGCCGTCGGCGTTCATCAGCCACAGCTCGGAGGAACCCCGCGAAGCGCCGTTGCGGCGCTGGCGCGAGAATGCGATCTGGCGCCCGTCGGGCGACCACGCAGAATCGGAATCCGAGAACTCTGGCTCGCGCGTCAATTCGACAGCAGGCGCCGGCGGATCGATACGCCAGAGATGAGAGCCGGCGCCTCGCTCGGCGTCATAAACGACCGCCTTCCCATCGGGAGACGCATCGAAAAAGCGGATTTGGTTGTTTCCGGCGGTCAGCTCTCGCTCCACTCCCAGCACGCCGCCCTTTTCGCCGTCGAAGGAAACCTCTTCGAGATTCAGCGTTTCATTTACTGCCGAGAAGGCAATGACATTCCCATCACGAGACACCGCGGCGCCCAGGTCCGCCCCTGACCCGAACGTCAACGGCCGCGGCGGACCCGTGAGCTCTCCGCGGCGCGGGGAGAACGGCGCCGTCCAGAGCGTCCGACTCTTGCCCGGCTGGCCGTTCGTATAGAGGATGCTCTTCGAGCCTGCCCCCCATGCCGGATACTCACCCTGAGCGAGAACTTTCGGCTTTCCACCTTGTGCGGGGACGACCTCGATCTGATCCCCGTTTTGGTAAAGCAGCCAGCGTCCATCCTGGGAAAGCCTCGGGAAAAAGTAGCGAGCGACAAACGACTCGTCGATCGGCAAATCCCGGCTGGCTCCGCCGGTCGATGGCGCGACCGCGATTCGCGCATAGCGAAAGGTGCCGTGGACATAGACAATGCCGGTCCCGTCCGGGGTCCACGAAGGGTAATCTCCGTCTTGCACGATCCGGCGAGCCGGGCCGCCCAGCGTCGGCATCACCCAGATGTCGCCGCCCACATGCGGCAACCCCGGCGCGGCGTGGAAGATCTCGGTTCCGCCTGCTCGATCCGATACGAAAGCGATCTCGCGGCCGTCGGGAGAGAAGGCCGGCTGGATGTCCGCGGCGGGATCGTGAGTCAGGTTGATCGCGGGACCGCCGGAAATCTGCTGGAGGTAGATCTCGAAGTTGCCGTCGCGGTCGGCGACGTAGGCGATCGTCTGGCCATCGGGCGAAAAGGTCGGCTCGCCCTCGTAGCCGGGATCGGTCGTCAGCAGGGTAAGCGTCATGTCTTTCCAATCCGGAAGGACATCATTCGATCGCCGCGGATGAAGAAGGTAGCCCGCCAGAACGGCGCTCGCCACGAGCACGGCCAGACCCAGCGATTTCGCTGCGGTGGTGCGGGGCCGCGGTGCCGCCAACAACGCCGGAGCCGCACCTGTGGGCGTGCTCGCCGTCTCGAGGGCGAAGGCGAGATCTCGCGCCGACTGGAACCGCCGCTCCGGCTTTTTCTCGAGACAGTGTCGAACAACAGCCGCCATCGAAGCGGGGACATCCTTCTCGGCGACGTCCTCTTTGAGGATCGCGGTCATGGTTTCTGCTGCCGTGTCGCGGACAAACGGTCGGCGCCCGGCAACCATCTCGTAGAGCACTGACCCGAAGGAGAAGATGTCGGAGCGATGATCGACGACGAGACCTCGCACTTGCTCGGGCGACATGTAGCCGACCGTCCCCATGACCTTCCCGGGCTCGGTGTAGCCGGACACGGTCGGCGATTGAGTTTCGCTCCGGGCGTCGGTCGCCACCGCGCCCGACTTCGCCAGCCCAAAATCGAGAATCTTGACCCGCTCGTC
>DATDNV010000688.1:0-4237 GCA_036518075.1 Thermoanaerobaculia bacterium | reverse complement strand
CAACCGCCGCATGCGAAAACCACTGACCCGGCAAATTGACTTTGAGCGCGGCATCGAGTGCGCCGCGATAGTCGCCCCGGCCGTACGCGTCGTAGAAGTCGGCATACCAGTACCAGCCGGGATGGTTGGGATTGAGCTGCTTGGCGCGCCCGGCCAGTTCGAGGCCGCGCTTCGAGTCACCCGCATAGGTCAGCAACTCACCGAGAAAAGCGATGGAGTCGCCGTTCATTGGGTTCAAGGCCACGGCCCGCTCCGCGGCATTCCGGAAGCTCTGGAATTCCTTGTGAAAGAAGAGCGCCTGGGCCAGCATGCAATGGGAAAGGTGATTGGAGGGCGCCGCCTCCACGGCCCGCCGCGCGGCGGCTAATCCGTTCGCCAGAGAATCCGCCTGAAGATTGAAGCTTTGCGCGTAGTCCTGGATGCACAGCCAGGCCAGCATCGCCCAGGCGTCGGCATAACCTGGCGCCCTCCTCACCGCCAGTTCCAGACCGGAGCGCGCCGCCGCGAGCTCTTCGGGAGTGACCCGCCACGAGTAGCCGAAGCTGCGCAGCACGGCCTCGTAGGGGCTCAACTGCTCGGGAGTGCGGCTGCGCAGAGGCTCGCTCATGGTCCGAGGCAGAACCCCGTGCATGTCGGCGACCGTCGAAACGATCCGCGGAACCAATTCGTCCTGCAACTCGAAAACCGCTTCCGGGCTGAAGGTGCGCTCGTAGTTCTCCGCCCAGAGGTGCGCACCGGACACCGCGTCGGCGAGCTGCACCGCCAGGCGCAGCTTCGTTCCGGCCTGGCGAACGCTACCTTCCATCACGTAGCGAGCACCCAGTTCCTTGCCGATGGCCCGGATATCGCTCGCCTCGCCGGAATCTTTCGCGGTCGAACCTCGGGCAATCACGCGCAGGTAGGAGAAACGCGACAGACCGGTGACGACCTCCTCGGTCAGCCCCTCGGCCAGGGCCGTGAGGGACGCTTCGGCTCCGCCGTACTTGAACGGCAGGACGGCGACCCAGAAGCCCTCGTCGGCGCGGGCGACACCTGAGTCGCTCGCGGAAGAACGAGCGAGGTCGGGCAGCGGAGCTGCGGCTCCGTTCTCCGGCGGAATCTCCAGCCCCGCCTTGCGGAGACCGTCGAGTTGGTGTTCGATGAATGCGGGGTCGTCAAACCATCTCCCATATTCTTCGCGCGCCGTCCTGGCAAAGTCGGGCCGGATCGCAAGCAGTTCTTGCAGTGCCTTCCGCGCCTCCTCGCGCATGCCAAGCTGCCCGTAAGCCTCCGCGATTACGGCGTGGGTATAGAAGTTTCCCGGCAGGTTGAACTTGAGGGCGAAGCCAACGGCGCCGCGGTAATCGCGCCGGCGATACGCGTCGTTGAAGTGGGCGAACCAGTACCAACCGGGATGACGTGGATTGAGTTGCATGGCGGATTCCACGACCGCGCAGCCGCGTTCCCAGTCACCAGCATAGGCGATGAGATTTCCGAGGAACGCCGCCACGGAAGCATCCATGCGGTTCAGTTCGATCGACCGCTCCGCTGCGGAACGAAAAGCCGGGAAATCCTTTCGGAAAAACAGCGTGCAAGCGAGAGCGTAATGGGCGAGGCTGTTCGAGGGCGCCGCCTCCACGGCGCGCCGAGCGGCCGCGAGCGCACGCTCCAGCGGGTCGGGCTGGGGGTTCAATCCGTGCGCATGCTCTTCCCAGTACAGGTTCGCCAGCATGGCCCAGGCATCGCTCTGATTGGGCGCGGTGCGGACGGCATGTTCCAGGATCCGTCTCACGCGCGCATGCTCTTCGGGCGTGACTCGTTCCATGTAGCCAAAGGCGCACAGCACCGCTTCGTGAGGACTCAACTCTTCATCGGCCCTGCCGCGGAGCGCTTCGCTCATGCTGCGGGTCAGAACGCCGTACATGTCAGCAACCGTCGAGACGATCCGCGGAACCAGATCGTCCTGGAGCTCGAAGACCGTCTCGGGACTGAAGGCGCGTTCGAAGTTTTCAGCCCAGAGATGAGCACCGCTGGCCGCATCGACGAGCTGGACGGCGAGCCGCAGCTTGGTCCCGGCTTGACGCAGGCTGCCTTCCATCACATAGCGGGCGCCCAGTTCCTTACCGGCGGATCGAACATCAACCGACTCATTGGCGTAGCGCGATGTTGAGCTGCGCGCGATCACCCTGAGATAAGAGAAGCGTGACAGGCCGGTCACGATCTCTTCCGTGAGCCCCTCGGCGAGGGCCTTGAGGGATGCGTCGGTGCCGCTGTACTTGAACGGCAACACCGCGACCCAGAACCCTTCCTCGGCCCGGACTTGCCCCGAGCCGGTGCCCGACCGCGCTCGATCTGCTTTTGCCGTGACCGCCCCGATCCTTCCTTCCAAGTCGGCCGAGCCGTGGATCTCCGGAATCGAGAGGCCCGCCTTGCGCAGGCCTTCCAGGATGGGCTCCATGAGACCGCTCGCGAAGTGCCAGGTCCCGACGTTCGAGCGCGCGTGCGCCGCAAACTCGGGATCGAGGGACAACAGATCCCGGACCGCGGCCTCGGCTTCGACACGCCGTCCGAGGTGACCACAGGCCGATGCCATGACGAGGTACGGCCAGAAGAGGCCGGGGACGTCCACTCTGTTCGCGCGCTCGAGGGCGTGCTCGTACTCACCCTTGTGAAAGTGGGCCCAGAGGGGAGCGAAATGCATCCAACCCGCGTGGTTGGGGTTGAGCTCCATCGCGCGGCGGACGATCGCGGCGCCTCGCTCGAACTCGCCCGTGTGCACGATCTGAAGCCCCAGAATCCCGATCGCGTCGGTATTGAGCGGATTCAAGGCCATCGCGCGCTCGGCGGCGGGACCAAACGCGGCAAGATCCTGACGGAAGAAGTGGGTCTGCGCGAGAGCGACGAGCGCGAACTGGTTCGCCCGATCCAGCTCGACCGCCCGGCGTGCCGCGGCCAGAGCGCGATCGAGAGCGGCCGGGTCGGTCCCGAAGCCAAACGCGTATTCGTCGACGAAGATCTGCGCGAGGCACGCCCAGAGGTCCGACTGGCGGGCGTCCCGCTCCACCGCGCGCTCCAGCCGGCTCTTCAACTCCGCGTAGGAAGCGGGAGTGATCTGCTCGCGGTAGGCGAAATACTGAAACTGCCACTCGACAGGCGTGAGATGGAGGTCGTCCTTCTGCCGCATCGCCGATCGCATGGAATGCACGAGGACCCCGTAGCTGTCGGCGACGGTCGCGACGATTCGCGCCGCGACGTCATCCTGGACCTCGAACATGCTCGACGTCTGGAGGTCCCGGCTATACGTCTCGGCCCAGAGCTTCGCGCCGGTCTCTGTGTCGACCATCTGCGCGCTGACTCGAACGGCGGATCCGCCCTTGCGGATGCTTCCCTCCATCACGTAGCGCGCGCCGGGTGGCGCGCCGGGGGCGCGCTCGTCTCCGGGATCTCCCTTCGGGCGGGCCGGCGAACCGCTCGCCACGACCGATAGATAGCGAAACCGCGAAAGGCCGGTCACGATCTCCTCGGAGAGTCCGTCGGCCAGCGCAGCGAGGTCGTTGTCCGCACCGCCGGACCGGAAAGGAAGCACCGCGACCCGAAGACTCGACGAAGAGATCGGCGAGGCGACCTCCCGTACGCCACTCGCGGCGGCCGTCGAGGACGGCTCCGAGAGACTGAACGCGATGTCTCTGGCCGACTGGAACCGATGATCCCGGTCCTTCTCCAGGCAATGCCTGACGATGTTGATGAGAGCAGGCGAAATGTTCCGCCCCGATTCGGACAGCTCCGGCGGCTCCTTCATCAGGATCGCCGCGATCGTCTCGGCGCTCGTGTCTCGCTTGAACGCCTTCTTGCCCGAGAGCAGCTCGTAGAGGATCGTCCCGAACGAAAAGATGTCCGAGCGATGGTCGACCGGGAATCCCTTCACCTGTTCGGGCGACATGTAGCCCGCCGTCCCCATGACCGTCCCGGGCTGCGTATGGCCCGAATCCGTCGGCGCGCTCGTCTCCTTGCCCGGAGCGACGGCATCAACTCTCTTCGCAAGGCCGAAGTCGAGGATCTTGAGATGGCCGTCTCGAGTGACGAAGAGGTTTTCGGGCTTCAGATCTCGGTGGATGACGCCCTTCTCATGGGCGGCCGAAAGACCTTTCGCAACCTGAAGCGCGTAATCGACCGCCTGCTTTTGGGTGATCGAACCTGTATCGAGCTTCCCGCGCAGCGTCTCGCCTTCCAGAAGCTCCATGACGGCGTAGGACAAGCC
>DATDNV010000687.1:0-2937 GCA_036518075.1 Thermoanaerobaculia bacterium | reverse complement strand
CGAGAGCCTGGCCCGCGACGTCGCGAGCGGCGCCTTCGTGCTCTGCGACCGATACTCCGATACCACCGAGGCGTATCAGCAGGTGGGCCGCGGGCTCGACCCGGCGCTCGTCCAGACAGTCGATGCGCTCGCGCGCAACGGACTCCGGCCGGATCTCCCTCTCGTCTACGACCTTCCGCCGGAAGAGGGCCTCGCGCGCGCACGCTCGCGCGACCGACATGTCGGCCGATTCGAGGGCACGCACCTCGATTTTCACCGGCGCATTCGGGATTCCTACCTCGCGATCGCGCGGCGCGAACCGGATCGCGTCCGCGTCGTCTCTGCCGGGCCGCCGCCGGAGGAAGTCTTCCAGGAGACCTGGCGGCATATCGCGGAGCGATTCTCCCTTTGACGGCGACCGCATTTCTCGAGCGTCTCGCTTCGCACCCCGACCGGTTTCCGGGAGCACTCCTGCTGACCGGTCCCGACTCGTCCCGGCTGGAGAAGGAAGCTCGGCGCCTCGCGGCCCGTCTTCTTTGCCCCGGCGACGATCCGCGCGGAGAGTGCGCGTCCTGTCGCCGGGTTTTTGCCTCGCTTCATCCGGATCTGATGTGGGTGGCGCCGGAAGGAGTTCAGATTCGCGTGGACCGGATTCGTGAGGCGATTCTTTTCAGCGCGGGCAGGCCGTACGAAGCCGAGCGCCGCGTGGCGATCGTTCCCCAGGCGGAGCTTCTCGGCCTGGAGGCGGCCAATGCGCTGCTCAAGGCGCTCGAGGAGCCCGGCCGTCATCTGCGATGGATCCTGGCGACGACGCGCCCCGAAGCGCTGCCTTCCACCATCCTGTCGCGCTGCGCCGTCGCTCGGATCCCGGCCGCCACGCACGAGGAAAGACTGACCGCCGCCCGCGAACAAGGACTTTCCGGCGATGCCGCTGAGGATTTCGCCTCCTTCGCGGCCGGTCGAGACCGACTGGACACTGAGGAAACAGAACGTCTCCGAGAGCTTCGAGCCGAAATCGTCGCCGCCATCGAAACCTCTCTCGAGCGGCGGCAGCTGATTCCTCTGCTCCTGCTCGCCGACCGACTCGGCCGCGCCGAATCCTCCGACTCCCGTCTGCTCGCCGAGCTTCTCGCGGACGCCGCCGTGGCTGCGGCGGGCGGCGGAGAAGTCGTGAGGCATCGCGGAGTCGCGGGAGCCACCAGCGAGATCGGCCGGCGCTTTCCCTTCGACGCGATTCGCCGGGCCGCGCTCAAGGCAGCGGACGCGCCTCCCGACACGAGGCGAGGGAATCGTCGCCTTCACTTCGAGCAGGTGCTCATCCAGCTCTATCTAGCAGCGGGTTGATCACGGGTCGCCGGGAATCGATCAACGATTGCGCAGTCCCGGCGCAGCCCGAGCCGAAAGAAAACTCGAAGGAATCGAGGAAGGGAACGTCGTCGCCGACGGTGATCGGAAGGATCTGGGAAGAGTGCGGACTTGGGAGCTACTAGAACAGGCGGTTGGTCAAGGTGACCACCAGAGAGGAGACGCCGCCGGCGCTTCCGAACCCCCCCCGATCGATTCCTTCGAGTGCCCGGCAGTATACGTCCAAAACACCAGGTCAGCCATCCCCCGCAGCTTCCCTTTAGGGAAGGCCCGGGGGTGTTGGCGCGAATCCTCAGTGCTTGAGCGAGATCTCGACCTTCTGGGTGGCTCCCGGCTCGATCTGCACATCCATCGACTGATCCTGGAATCCGGGCCGGGAAACGGTCACCGTGTGTTTTCCGGCGGAAACCGCGAGCCCCGTAGGCAGCGAGCCGAGCTCTTCGGCGGTGCCGACGAATCGATCATCGAGGTAGACCGCGGCGTCCGGAGGCGACACGACCAGGGAGAGCCGACTCTTGTCGGATCTCTTGGGCGGGTAGGCGGACTGCGACGACTCGGGCCGCGGGGGCGGATTCTCGCGCCAGTTTTGAGCCGGCGCCTTCGGGAGGTCGCCGGTCTCGTCGCGGCCGCCCGACTGCGGCGGATAAGACTGCGGCGGATAAGACTCCGGATACCCGTTCGGCCGAACATCGTTCGATTCCGCCGGTGCGGTGGCGCTATTGCGCTTGACGAAGAAGCGGTGAACACCGCCCTCGACCCTCACGTCGCCGTACGAGCCGTACTGCTTGGCACCGGGAATCTTCGGCATCTTGCTATCGATCCTCACCGTGGTGCCCGGTTCGGCATCCAGCGCGACGACCTTCGTCTCGTACCCCTCCAGTCGAAACTCGAGCTTGTAGTGTCCCTTGCCCAGATACAGGTAGTCGGGATAACCGTCGAAGTCATCGGCCGTGCCGATCAACTTGCCGTCCAGGTAGAGCCGAGCTTCTTCCGGATCCACATCGGTCTTGACGCGTGCGAAGCTGACGTGGCCATTTCCATAGCCGTAGCCATAGCCGGATGGATATCCGTAGTACGGGTCTCCGTATGCCGGATAGCCCCAACCCACTCCCCAACCCCAACCGCCCCAGCCCCAGCCCCATCCCCAACCCCAGCCGCCGTGGAAACCGTGCGCCTGAGCCGGCACGGCTGGAATGATCAGAAACGCGCCTAGAACAAAGGCGATGGATAAAACCCTCTTTGTCTTCATGACGAAATCTCCCGAACGTCTCAAGAGCAAGACCGAAGCCAACGACCGCTCCGTTACAATCATAGTAACTGTTTTAAATACAATTACTTACCAGCATGTCGTCTCGAGTGGGCAGCTGCGTTCTGACCTCGACAGGCGTCAAGACGTCACCTCCGAAGGATGGCTCGCCGAGCCCGCTCCTGTCCGATGGAGCGCGCGCTGCAGCCCTCTCAGGTAGTCGTCTCGAAGAACTCGATCGACTGCCTGGCGCCCGCCGGGCAGATCCCACCTCTCTGCGAGCGCGGCCCACACGGGAAGAAGCCACCCTCCTCGCGATTTCCCGTTGGGAAAGAGAATCGCCTGGG
>DATDNV010000686.1:0-2279 GCA_036518075.1 Thermoanaerobaculia bacterium | reverse complement strand
CCGCTCCTGATCGTGCTGCTCTGCGCGTTGGGCGCGCAAAAAGACCCGGCGCACGTCTCGGCCGCGGCAAGCCCGGCCGAGGACTGGAAAGAGATCGACCGCCTCGTCTCGCAGCAGCAGTTCGATGAAGCCCTCCGGCGGGTGTCGGCGCGGCGGGAAGTCGCCGCGAAGGCCGGAGACGAGCCGGAGTGGACCAAGGCGCTCATTCGCGAAGTGCAGCTTCGCATCGGCCTTCACGGCTACGAGACCGCGGTCCGCTTCCTGAAGGAGCAACCCTGGCCCAGGGGCCTTCTGCCCCGGACCGAGCTCGAGCTCTTCTACGCGCAATCGCTCGTCACCTACTTCCACGCCTACTCCTGGGAGATCCACCAGCGCGAGCGCGTCGAATCTACGGGAGCCGTCGATCTGAAGGCCTGGACCGGCCCGCAGATCTACGCGGAAGCACTCCGCGCCTACTTGCGGCTCTGGAAGGAGCGGGAAGCGCTCGGTCGAGAGAGCGTGAAGGCGCTTTCCGAGTTCGTCGACGTCAACGACTATCCCGGACGCATCCGGGACACGGTGCGGGACGCGGTGACCTATTTTCTCGCCGCTCATCTGTCCGACGGGTCCGGCTGGAGCCCGGCCGAGTCGAACGAAGTCTTCCGACTCGACCTCTCGCGTCTCCTGCGCGATGACCGGGCGTCGACCGAGGCGACTCGGCTGGACTCGGAATCGGTGCATCCGCTCGTCAAGGCCGTGGCGGTGCTCGCCGATCTGGAAGCCTGGCACGGAGAACGCCGCGAGCGCGAGGGCGCATTCGAGGCGAGGCTCGAGCGGCTGCGCCGCCTCTTCGCGGCGTTTGCGGAGGAGGAGGACCGCGGCAAGATCGAGAGAGATCTCGAGGACCGGCTGCCGGGCGTGGCCGACCTTCCCTGGTTCTCGATGGGCAAGGCGCAGCTGGCGGAATTCGTCGAGCGGCCGGATCTCTCGGGCGACCTCGTTCGCGCCCACTCCATCGCCGGCGAAGGACAGAAAGCGTATCCGTCTTCGATCGGGGGACAGCGCTGCCTCGCGATGGTCGAGCGAATCGAGGCGCCGGGTTATCAGCTTTCGGCAATGCAGAGCGACGGGCCGGGGCGGCGATCGATTCTCGTCGAGCACAAGAATGTCGGCCGGCTGCAGTTCCGGGCATACGCGCTCGACCTCGCGCAGAGAGTCGCGGGCGCGCGCAACCAGTACGCGATCCTTCCCAGCGGTGACGAGCTTCGAAAGATCGTCGACGCACAGACGGCCGTCGCGGAATGGAGCATCGCTCTTCCGGCGACGCCCGACTATCGGACCCACGCGACCTTCGTCACGCCTCCGATGAAGGAGGCCGGCCTCTACGCGGTCGCCGCCTCCGGCGCCGAGAGATTCGGCGGACCGGGATTTCCTCTCGTGGCGGCGAACTTCATCCTGTCCGACATCGTGCTCGTCACGCGGCCCACGACGTCGGAGTCGGGCCGTCCGGACGGTCTCGAAGTTCAGGCACTCTCCGGCGGAACGGGCACTCCGCTCGCGGGAGTCGAGACATCCGCGTTTCGAACGCTCTGGAATCCGGAGCGAATCGAACGATTGGGCACCGTCGCGACCGATGCAAAGGGCCTGGCCTGGTTTCCGTCGCCGAGCGAAAGGCCGGCAGGCGGCGTCTTCGTATTCGCGCAAAGGGGCAGGGACTCGATCCTCGACTCCAGTGTGTTCTTTCCGTACGGACAGGCAGCGTCCGGTGCGACGACCGCATCGCTCCTCTTCACGGATCGAAGCATCTATCGGCCGCTCCAGAAGATCCTGTGGAAGGTCCTCGCCTATCGCGGGGACGCACGGGCGGCGCGTTTTGCCGTTCTGCCCGCCTCCGCCGTCACGGTCTCCCTCGTCGATCAGAACAACCAGAAGGTCGACTCTGTGACCACGACGACCAACGACTTCGGCTCGGCGGCTGGGGAGTTCGTGATTCCCTCCGGCCGCGCGCTCGGAGCCTGGCGGCTGGAGAGCTCGCTCGGCGGCGCTCCGGCGAGCGTTCACGTGGAGGAGTACAAGCGGCCGACCTTCGAAGTGACGCTGAAGGATCCAGCGGAGCCGCTTCGCTTGAACCACCCCGCGAAGCTCATCGGGGAGGCTCGCTACTACTTCGGGCTTCCGGTCGCGAGCGGCTCGGTCTCGTGGCGCGTGACCCGGACGCCCCAATGGTTCTGGTGGTCTTTCGGCGCGTGGCATCACCCGGGTGTGACCGCGCAGACGGCCGCATCGGGCGTCGCCGCGCT
>DATDNV010000685.1:0-3408 GCA_036518075.1 Thermoanaerobaculia bacterium | reverse complement strand
ACATGGACATGGTCGGCGGGCTTCTCGCGACCACGCGGGGAACCTTTCACCTGTCGCGAACCGCCGAAATCCTGCCCCACGTCGCGAATGCCATCGCGCGGGCCTTTTTCGATCAGGTGACAAGAGCGTCGGCGCATTATGCGGAGCGCGGCGACGACGCCTACGCCGGCTTCGTCTGGCCGCCCGGATCGCGCGAGGCCTTTCTCGGAGACATTCGCGCTTACGAGCTCGGAAGCGATCACGACGTCTTCCAGGCGGCTGGTTTTCGCGTGCCGATGGTCTACTTCCACGACTATCCCGACGTAACCATCCACACCAACATGGATCAGCCGGAGAACCTGGACGCGACCAAGCTCGGCCGGATCGCCTACATGGGCGCCGGAATCGCCTGGACGCTGGCGGCGCTGCCGCAGGAAGAGGCGGGACGATTGCTCGATTACACGCGCGCCGTCGCGCAGGAGCGGGTCGCTCAAGCGCAGATGAGTGGAGAGGGCCGGGATCGAGATTTAGCTTCCGCAGCCGCCGTGGCCGAAGGAAACGAAATGCTCGCCTCGGTCGCGCGCCTGTGGCCGGTTTCGGTCGTACCGATCGGAAACGCCGACGCGAAGCTCTCGGCTCTCGCTCGCGCGGACTCATCAGACGGCCGTGTGGCGGTGCGTAACCCCAGGATCGTGGGACCGCTCAATGTCTACTACTACAACTACCTGAGCGAGGCGCTCGGAGCCGACAGGCAATCTCCGCGCCTTGCCGCACGATCCGAGGGCGTTCTCGCGGTCGAGTGCTTCAACCTGGTGGATGGACGCCGAAGCGTCTCGGAGATCCGGGACATTCTCTCCGGCCGCTATTCGCCCGTTCCGCTCGCGGAGGTCTCCGAGTACATGGACCTTCTCGCCAAGGCGAAGGCGATCACGTGGAAGTAGCGGCCTGCGCTGTCTGACTTCCCTCGCCCATGACTTTCGACCTCTCCCCCGCTCATCTCGACCAAGAATTCCCCGTCCGCCGAAACCTCGTCTATTTCAACCATGCGGCGCAGTCTCCGCTCCCTCGGCGAGTCGCCGCGGCCATCGAGGCGCAAATCGAGAACGCCAAGCTTCGCGGCGCGGCGGATTGGAACCGATGGATCGCGGACGTCGACAAGACGCGCGAGAAGGCCGCAGTGTTCATCGGTGCTCTCCGCTCCGAAATCGCGTTCGTCCCGTCGACGTCCTGGGGCATCAACCTCGTGGCTCAGGCTTACGGCTGGAAAGCAGGAGACAACGTGGTCGGGGACGACATGGAGTTCCCCTCCGTCTTCTATCCGTGGCGATTGCTCGCGAATCGCGGCGTCGAGCATCGGCTGGCGAAGAGTCACGACGGCCGCGTCACCGTCGACGACATCGCTGCGATGGTCGATTCCCACACGCGGATCGTCGCGGTCTCCTGGGTTGCGTTTCACAACGGCTATGTCTATCCGCTGGATGAGATCGGCGCCTTCTGCCGCGAACGATCGATTCTTCTCGTCGTCGACGCGATCCAGGGTCTGGGCGCGCTGCCTCTCGACGTGGCCGATTTCGGAATCGACGTGCTCGTGGCCGATCCACACAAGTGGCTCCTCGGCCCGGAGGCCTGCGCCATCTTTTACGTCTCCGAAAACGCGCGCGAGAGGCTGCCGCCCCCCTTTGGAGGCTGGTGGAACCTCAAGAAGCAGGGGGAGTATCTCGACTACTCCGGAGAGCTTCAACTTTCCGGCAGGCGCTACGAGCCGGGGTCCCTTCCGATCGCTCCGATCCTGGGACTCTCCGCCGCGCTAGACCTCCTCAACGAGGTCGGCGTCGAAGTCATCCGAGATCGCATCCTTGCGAACAACGAGCTCTTGAAGGAAGGGCTCGCCTCCCGCGGCTGGACAATCACGTCGCCTCAGCCGCTCGCTTCCGGAATCCTGGCAGCGGTTCCTCCTTCGAACGAACCGCGGCGGGTCGCGAGGAAGCTCGAGGAGAAGGGCATCATCGTCACCGCTCGCGAAGGAGCCGTGCGATTCTCGCCGCACTTCTACAACGATCGCGAAGAAGTCGGTAAGACTCTCGCGGCCCTGGGCGAGCTCGGCTGAGGGACGCCCGACAGGCCGTCTAGCGGCGCGCCGAGACGCGGCGCGGTTTGCCCGAGTTTCCTGCCGCGTCGACGGGCTCCCGCGTCAAAGGCTCATCGGTCCAAACGAAGACGCCGGCCCCGTTGGTGGCGGCATAAAGCGTCCCGTCTGGCGCACGGACAAGGGCGAGCACCCCGGGTTTCGTCAGGCCGAGATTCATCGGCATCCAGCTGTTACCTCCATCCTTGCTCACGAAGACTCCGAAGTTGGTCCCCGCGTAGAGAGTCGATGGCGAAGCCGGATCGAATAGAAGCACGAAGATTACCGTGGCCGTCAGGCCGTTGGTCACCTGCGTTCCAAAGGTTATGCCGCCGTCGGTCGACTTGAAGAGGCCGCCGTCCGTACCCGCATACACGATCGAACGGGAGACCGGATCCTCGGCGACCGCAAAGACTCGGTGGGAAGCCAGCGCGCCAACCGTGACCAAATGCAGCCCGCCGTGCCCACCGACGAAGGTCCCCCAGATTCCCGCGGCGGTTCCGATGATGAGCGGAGAAGTCGCCGATGGGGGATTGACCACGGCGGCATTGAAGACGGGAGGGAAGGTGCCATTGTCCCCGCCGTAGGCCTCCCACGTCATTCCACCATCGGTGCTCCTGCCGATTGCGCCGTTCAGCTGGTTGAGAGAGGGGCCCGCTCCGCCTACCGCGTAGACGGTCGAGGGTGAATTGGGGTCGATCGCGTACGCGTAGGGAATGACGGGCGGAGCGCCTTGCGTCCAGGTAACGCCGGCGTCGGTGCTCCGGAAGCCTCCGCCATCCGTGCCCGCGAGAAGCGCCGAGGAAGCCGGGACAAACAGAAGCGACCAGACGCGTCCATTAGCCAGCGTATTGGTGACGAGCGTCCAGCTTCCGCCGTCATCCACGCTCTTGAAGAGGCCGGTTTCCCCGCCCACATAGACGGTCGAGGGCGCGGCGGGATCGACAGCGAGAGCGTAGGCGAGCAGCGGTGTGAGGCCGGACTGCGCGACCGCGCAGCTCACTCCCCCGTCTGTGCTCTTGAAGAGCCCGTCCTGCGTCCCTACGTAGAGAGTCGACGGGGTCACCGGGTCGATGGCCAGCGCCCAGACGATGTGTAGTGGCGGACCCGTCATCGCTCTCTGCCAGTTCGCGACGCCGTTGATGCTCTTCAATACCTGGCCGCCGTTGCCGCCGTAGACAGTCGATGACGTGACCGGGTCGATCGCCAGCGCGAAGAAGCTGGACGGTTGACCTCCGACGGCCGTCCAGCTCGCCGCGCCGTCGGTGCTCTTGAAGAGTCCCGCGCTCGTACCGGCATAGATC
>DATDNV010000684.1:0-5325 GCA_036518075.1 Thermoanaerobaculia bacterium | reverse complement strand
AATCGCCTCGCGTTCAGCGGAAACGGTGGAGCTCATGACCAAATTCTAATCCGGATCGGAACGAGGGCGAAGTGGAGCATTCGGCGCTGGTTGTGCGGCGCTGGCGTAGCCTCCGACGTCGACGTCGAGTTCACACGCCATCCCGAGCTACCGCGTCGACGGCGGTCCGGCCTTGACGGTCGAGGCGGGAACTATATCAATCCCGATATAGTAGTGCCGCAGGATCTCGTCGTAGGTCGCGCCCGCCAGCGCCATCCCGTACGCGCCGTTCTGACAGAGGCCGACGCCATGTCCCCAGCCTCTGCCGAGGAAGACGAACTCGGGCTCTCCCTGAGGACCCTGGACGCGCTGGACGGAAAACAGAAGCTCCGGCAGCTCGAGAGCCTGGCGTACCTCGAAGCGCTTGACGGTCAGATCGGCCGCGTCCGTGACCACGTGCATCTCGATCGCGCGCCCTGCCGGGCTTCGCTTCGTGATCGTGACCTCCCGGACCTCGGTGCCCGCGACGCGGCCCGACATGCGGCGCGCGAGCTCCTTGCCGGAGACGCGGCGAACCCACTCGGTCCACGTGGACTCTCGCTCGAAGCTCGGACCCGCCGAGTCCATTTCGACCCAGATGGCGAGCACACGGCTGCCTCTCTTCCACCAGCGCAACCGGTCGCCGGGCCGCAGGCGCAGCGAGGCGGCGGGAAAGAATCGATCGCCGACGCGGCGAGCCAGCGGTAGCTCCGGGTCGACCGTGAGGCCGAGACGTCCCTCCGTGGTCTTCGTCCAGAGATTCTGTCCCTCGCGCGAGAGAAAACGCCCGGAACCCTCCGTCACGCCGCCCAGCCGGAGAGCGGCAGACATCAGGAGACCGGCATACTCCTCCTCCGTCAGAGTCCGATCCGGGGCCGGGAGGGACTCGCCGGCGCCAAATCGAAATCGGAGAAGAAACTCGTACGCGTCGCGAGCCGGCCCGCCCAGCTTTCCCGACGCCGAGGGCGGCTCCGCGTAGTAGCCCTCGTCCGATTCGGTCAGGTGAAGAGTCCGAGCGCGCTCGAGATCGAAAGCGGTCAGGAGCGACGGATAAACCGAGGCGGGCACGAGCGTCGACGGAGGATCGCCGCTCACCGTGACGCCGGCCCAGCGCTGCGCGAGCGCGAGCTCCGCCGCCCGGATCGCTCTCTGCCGGGGAGCCAGACGCCGCACGACGTAGCCGCGCCACTCGAGACCCGAGCGCGCCGTATCGGATCGGCCCCGCTCGAGCGGAGCTCCCGGAAGGTCGAGCGTCGCCAGCTCTCCGCAATCGACCGAGACCAGGTACGGCGCCGGCGTCTCCCCGAAGACGTTCTCGACGTTTTCCGTTCGCCCGCCGCAGGTGGAGATGAACAGCGCGTCGGCGAACCGGCCGTCGTGCGCGAGAACGAGTCCTCGCGTGGCGTCGACCGCCGCATTGGAAAGCGGATCCTCAGCGGAGAATCCTCCGTAGACCTGGCACTTGGGCGTGGCGCAGATGTCGAATCCTTCGTTTTCGAACTGCCCTCGATGCGCGAGCGCGTACGTTCGCGCGGCGGTTGCCTGGGCCTTGAGCGCCTCGAGCTCGTCGTAGCGCTTCGGGCCCATCTCGGACGGAACGACGCCGTAGAGATACTCCTCGAGGTCGACGCGGTTGACGACGTTCAACGCTCCGCGCGCGTTGACGAGGATGCGGAGACTGCCGCGGTACGTCTTTCCGTCGTACGAGACGCGGGCTTCGGAATCCGCCGGAAAGAGGTCCACCGGGGACGCCAGCCGCCGGACGATCCCATCCTCCCCGGTCGCCTGAATGGCCGCGGGACCCGCACCCAGCGCCCCTTCGACGAGAAATCCCTCCTGACCCGCGGCGCGCAAGCGTTCGATGTACGCCTCCCCGGAAGCCTTGTCGGGGAAGCTTCCGACCAGCACGCGGAAAACACCGCGATCCGCCGAAAAGGCGACGGAACCGGGCACGCCGAGCTGAGCGGAGACGCGCTCGAGCGCGGCATTCGCCGCTTCCTCGCTCGAATAGGCCCCGGCCTGCACCGAGAAAGTAACCTTTCCTTTGCCCTCGGGCCGGAATCGAAAGGTTCCTCGAAGGACCACTCCGATTCCGCCGGCGGCCACGATCCACCGTTGGCCCGGCGGCCCGAACGAGACTTCGGTCGAATCGCTTTTCAATCCGACCCGGTAGAGCACGCCCGACGGCGCCGCGTCGGCAGGCACGGCGACCGCAGCGCCCGCGCGCGGCGCTGGGCCCGGCGTCGGCGTGGCGGCCGCGGCCGGAGGAGTCGAGTTGACTGGAGGTTCCCCCTCGCCGGGTTTCGGCGCCGGAGTCAGGACCGCGCATCCTCCCGCGAGCAGAAGAGGAAGGAGGGACGCGAGCGACCCGCGGGCGGCTGGGGCGGAAATCAAAACTGAGATCGCATCCGACCCTGGACGACCGTCTTTCGAAAGTCATCGCCCCGCAAAGGGACCATGAGGCACATCTCGAACAGACGGCTGCGAATCCGGCTGCCCACGCGGTCCTCGAGCCGGTCCCGTTCGCCCGCGGCGGTGTCGGGCTCGTCCTCGAAGTTCGTCGTGACGATCGTGAGCTTCTTGTGGTTGTACCGCGTGTTGAGGAGGTTGTAGAGAACGTCGAGCACCCAGGGATGCGGCTTCGACGCGCCCAACTCGTCCAGAACCAGAAGCTCCACGTCCGCGTAGGGCTGCAGAATGGATTCCTTCGATGCATCCGCGTCGGAGCGAAAGCTGGTCTGGATCTTCATCAGGAGATCGGAGAAGTCGGCGTACATGCCCGCGACCCCTTTGGTCGCAGCCAGCTCCGAGAGGATCGCGCAGGCGAGATGCGTCTTGCCCCGTCCGGCCGGCCCCACGAGGAGCAGACCCGCTTCGACCGCCGGGTAGGTGTCGACAAATTCACGTGCGATCTGCTTGGCTCGCGTCAACGACGCGTGGTTGTCCGAAAAATTCTGGAAATTGCAGTCGCGGTACCGCTCCGGAATCTGCGCGGACTCCAGAGACTGGCTGCGCAGGCGTCCCTCCCGGCAAACGCACGGGCGCGCCAGTCGGCGCCCCTCCACCGATTCGAGGATCCACTCCGCTCCTCCACACCGAGGACAGGGCTTGGCTTCGACCGGCATCCTGGCGATTCTAGCTGTGATTTCTCAATACGAAGTCCCCACCCAAAACCCTCGGCGTCGGGCCGGCTCCCTCGTCGCCACACTCGGGCCGGGCCGCAAGGAGTCAGAGCCGCCAAACGTATCTCAGCCCTCGATTAGAAAGTTTGCCCCGCCGGTCGCGAAGCGACTGCCTGCGCCGCAGACGACGGCGGCAGGACCCCGAAGGCCCGGCTCGATATCTATGAACAACCCTTGAGGATTTCCAGCTAGCGATTCTCACGATGAATCTCATCGCGCCGTCGCGCGAGGCGTTTCAGTTCTCCGGAAGACCCGCCTCGATCAGGATCCGCCTCCGCCGCGGCCCTTCGAGATACTTCTTCAGATCCGCGAGACTCGACTCCCAGTCGGCGCCAGCACGGCCCCGGTACACGTCGTAGGCCGGCCCGGAATCGGGAACCCGCTGCTCCACGGTCACGAGGCATCCCTCCGGGCTCTGCGCGAACGTCCAGACGATCGAGAGTCCCTCGAGCGCGTCCCCGAGCGACGGCTCGTAGCTGATGTCCCGCACGACGAGACGCCGGCCGCGTTCGAACTCGGCGATCTTGCCCAGGACGGTCGCTTCGGTGCGGCCGCGTTGGTCGGTGAACCCGATCGCCCAGTTGCCGCCCGGGCGCAGTCCCACCAGGGCTCCCTCGCAGTACCAGGAAAGCAGATCGGAGACGCGCGTGAACGCGTCGAAGGCATCGGACGCGCTCGCTCCGACCGAGACCGAGCGGACAACCGCGTCACTCACCGTGCCATTGTAAACGAGCGAACGGGACCGGGCTCCGGCGGCGCGCGGGGCACCGCTATACTCCGACCCCCATGAGCGCGACGCTCGAATCCATCCGGGCGAAGATCGAAGCGAGCCTGCGCGACGCGGTCACGCGAGTCGGAGGCGAGCCTCCCGAACGGCTCGTGCTCGAGCAGCCTCCTCGCGTCGAGCTGGGCGATCTCGCCTCCCCCGTCGCATTCGACCTGGCCAAGACGCTCCGCAAACCGCCCCGTGCGATCGCGCAGCAGATCGCTGAATCGATCCGCCTTCCCACGGGAGTGGAGCGGGTCCGGGTCGAAGGCGGCGGTTACGTCAACTTCTCACTCGAGCGGGGTTCGTTCGTACGCGCCTTCCTGGCCGACGCCGAAAAGACCGTTCATCGGGAAGGGAAGGTCATCGTCGAGCACACCAACATCAACCCGAACAAGGCGGCGCACATTGGGCACCTGCGCAACGCCGTGCTGGGGGATGTGCTGATTCGGGCTCTTCGATTTCTGGGGCGTACCGTCGAGATCCAGAACTACCTCGACGACACCGGCGTTCAAGTCGCGGACGTCGTCGCCGGCCTCATCCATCTGGCGGGAGTCGGGACGGAAGTGTCGGTCCGCGAAGTCATCCGAACCGCGTCGCTCCCGGGCCACGAGCCGGATCCAAAGGGTTTCGCCTACGTCTGCTGGGACCTGTACGCGGAGGTGGGACGCACCTACGAGGCCCGTCCGGAGACCCGCGCTTGGAGGACGGAGATCCTCCACGCGATCGAAGCGGGCCGCAACGAGACGGCGCGCATCGCCGCCGCCGTCGCCGAAGCGACCTCTTCCGCCCACTTGTCCACGATGGGCCGCATCGGCGTCGTCTATGACCTGCTGCCGCGCGAGAGCGACATCCTTCACAAGACCTTCTGGGCGCGCGCCTTTCAGATGCTCCGGAACGCCGGCGCGGTCCATCTCGAGACGGAGGGCAAGAACGCCGGCTGCTGGGTCCTGCGTCTATCAGATTCGGAAGAGTTCGCCGGAATGGAGGAGCCGGACAAGATCCTCGTCCGGTCCAACGGCATCGTCACTTACACCGCGAAGGACATCGCCTACCAGCTCTGGAAGTTCGGGCTTCTCGGCATCGATTTCAACTACGAGCGGTTCACGCCCAACTGGAACTCGGGCGCCGTCGCGGAGAAGGAGATTCCCAGCGAGGTGCGCGCGCATCCGGTCTGGCGAACCTCCCACGAGGGGCACGATCCGAATGCGCCCGCGTTCGGCGGCGCCACCGAGGTCTTCAACGTGATCGACGCGCGCCAGTCCTATCCGCAGAAGGTCGTTCGGGAGGGTCTGCGGGTGCTGGGATTTCGGCAACAGGCGGACCGAAGTTCGCATTTCGCATATGCGTTCGTCGTGC
>DATDNV010000683.1:0-4299 GCA_036518075.1 Thermoanaerobaculia bacterium | reverse complement strand
CCAGGCCGTGATGATCCGGACGCTCCGGAGCTCGTTTATATCAGATCTGATATAAGTCCACTTTCATCCGACGGCGCTCCAGACTAACCGGTCATGCCGCCGACCTCGATTGGGGACGAAACCCGGCCCCGGAATTGCAGTAATGCCCTAAAGGCCGGAATGGACCGGCCTACTGCGTCCGGAGGGGATCATGAAACGTCATCGGTGGATCCTTTCAGTAGCGCTGGCCGGGACGATCGCGCTCCTGGCCGGGTTCGCTCTTGCGGAAGACAAAACGCCCGACGCCACGCTCAGCCTCACCGAAGGCAGCGTCGCCGCGGGAGTGGGCTGGAGCTGGGGCAACGGCGAGCTGTCCTTCCAGGGCAAGACCTACAGGGTCAAGGTGGAAGGGTTGAGTGTCGCGGAGGTCGGCGTGACCAAAGCGGCCGCGACCGGCAACGTCTACAACCTGAAAGACATCTCGGACTTCGAGGGCGTCTACGCGGCGGCGGCGACGGAAGGCACGGCGGGCAAAGGTGCGGGTGTCTCCTCGCTGCGGAACACCAAGGGAGTGGTCATCAACCTCAAGAGCGAGACCAAGGGCGCCAACATCAAGGTCGCGGCGGGAGGTCTCAAGCTGAAGGTGATCGAGTAGGCAACGAACCCAGGAATCCAAATGACCCCGTGGTGCTGACGGCCCCGGGGTCATTTCTTTTGTCGGGCATCGGCGATATCAGAACTGATATGGGAAGCCAGCCGGCGTCTCCCTGACAGACGCTGGTCAACGCCCGCCTCTTCCCCCGCCGATCCACTAAAATTCATCCGTTTGCCACTGACAGCGGGATCCCGGCTCGGTCCCTACGAGATCCTCGCGCCGCTCGGCGCGGGCGGGATGGGAGAGGTGTACCGGGCTCGTGATGCGAAGCTCAATCGTGACGTCGCAATCAAGGTGCTGCCGGAGGCGGTGGCGAACGATCCCGAGCGGATGGCGCGGTTCCAGCGCGAGGCACAAGTGCTGGCGTCGCTCAACCACCCGCACATCGCGGCGATCTATGGGCTGGAAAAATCCGGCAGCATCGAGGCTCTCGTGCTCGAGCTCGTCGAAGGCGAGACGCTGGCGGACCGAATCGCCGCTGGGCCGGTTCCGGTGGATGAAGCTCTCATCGTTGCGCGCCAGATCGCGGATGCCCTCGAAGCCGCGCACGAGAAGGGAATCGTGCACCGGGACTTAAAGCCAGGCAACGTGAAGATCACGCCCGAGGGCAAGGTCAAAGTGCTCGATTTCGGCCTCGCGAAGGCGCTGACGGGAGACCGTTCTTCACCGGACGTGTCGCACTCGCCGACTCTGACGGCCGCGGCGACGCAGGCGGGGGTGGTGCTCGGGACGGCGGCCTACATGTCGCCCGAGCAGGCGCGCGGCAAGTCCGTGGACAAGCGGGCCGACATCTGGGCCTTCGGCGCAGTGCTGTACGAGATGCTCGCGGGACGCAAGGCGTTCGAGGGGGAGACGGTCTCGGACACGCTCGCGGCGGTGCTGCGCGCCGACGTCGACTGGGCGGCTCTGCCGCCGCAGACACCGTCCTCCGTGCGCCGCGTCCTGCGCCGGTGCTTGGACCGCGACGTGAAGACACGCTGTCACGACATCGCCGACGCGCGGATCGAGATGGACGAGACACCCGAACCCGGTGCGGTCCGGGCGCCGATGGTTTCGGGGTACGGCCGTCGCGGTCCACTCCTCCTGGCATTGGCTGCCGCCGTCGTGCTGGCGAGTGTCGGGTGGTGGATGGCCCTGCGCACCCGGCGGTCGGCGAGGGATTTCGTCGTTCGGTTAAACGTCGCCCTCCCGCGGGGGCAGGCAGTGGTGCTCCAAGACTTGCCGAACTTCGCATTGTCGCCAGACGGAACCGAGATCGCCTACGTTGCAAGGAAAGAGTCCGGGAAAACCACGCTCTTCGTACGTTCCATCGGCTCTTTCGACGCAAAAGAGTTTCCCGATACCGAAAGCGCGACGGCGCCCTTTTTCTCGCCCGATGGTCAGTGGCTTGGGTACTTCGTCGGAGAAAGAGTCCACAAGATGGCCCTGTCGGGGGGACCACCCCAACCGGTTTGTGACACGCCGGTTTCAGGACTCGGAAGCGCCGCCTGGGCCGATGACGGAAGCATCCTCGTTCCATCGACGACTGGGGGCCTGATGCGCGCGGCCCCATCGGGCGGAAAGTGCGAGGAGATCGTCAAGCCCGATTCGACTCGCGGCGAGCTTATGCAACCCGAATCCCTGCCGGGCGGTAAGGCAATTCTCTTCGCGAAGCTCGGAGCCTTCCAAGCGAGCCAGGCTTCCGTCGCCGTGCTGGACCTGAAGACGGGCAAGTCGGAGGTGATCATTTCCCAGGGCACGACCCCTCACTATGTCGAACCGGGATTCATCGTCTTCGGCCGCTCCGGCGCGATTCTCGCGGCGCCGTTCGATCCGAAGAGTCTGAAACTTCTCGGCCAGCCGGTGCCGGTCGTCGAAAGGGTCATGCCCGACTCTGCTTCCGGAATCGAGCAGTTCGCAGTTTCGAGAGGCGGCGTGCTCGCCTACGTTGCCGGGACGCGCACCGCTATCAAGAGGCGGATTGTGATGGCAGACCGGAAGGGTGTTTCGACGACGGTCACCGCGGACTCGAATTCCTTCGAGGATCTCTCTCTTTCGCCGGACGGCCGCGAAATCGCGATGACCGTCGAGGGCGCGAGCTGGAACATCTGGGCCTATCACCTCGATCGCGGGACTCTGACGCGGCTCACTTTCGAGAACGACAACCGTGACCCGCTCTGGACGCCCGACGGGAAACGGGTCGTCTACACGTCGCTGCGAAACGGTCTGTACGGCCTCTACTGGCGGCTTGCGGACGGGAGCGGTCCGGAAGAACAGCTGTTCACGAGCAGGAACTGGATGTTCGCCAGCTCGTGGTCTCCCGACGGCCGCTTTCTGACGTTCGACCAGCAGGACCCAAAGACCGGCTTCGACATCTGGATTCTTCCCATGGCAGGCGACCGAAAGTCCTACCCTCTCGTGCGTTCCTCTTTCCGGGAATGGTTTGGAGAGTTCTCGCGCGACGGCCGCTGGATCGCCTACGAGTCGAACGAGTCGGGCCGGAGCGAAATCTACCTCAGTCCATTTCCGGGCCCCGGCGGGAAGTGGCAAGTCTCGACGGAGGGGGGTGCCCGGCCAGAGTGGTCCCGGGACGGACGGGAGCTTTTCTTTCTCGAGAACGGCAAGCTGATGCACGTAACGGTGGACAGCAGCCATGCTCTCGCTGTCGGCCGGCCGGACCTCCTGTTCCCTTGCAATTGCTTCGATTCCGGCCGCTACTACGACGTGACGCCGGACGACAAACACTTCGTGTTCATCCAGAACGCGGAACCGGAGAACCCCGTTGCTCAGATCAACCTCGTGCTCGGCTGGGGAAGCGAGCTCGAACGGCAGATGCGCGAGAAGCGGGCCCGATGACACTGGCGGCCGGTGCGAGGCTCGGTTCCTGCGAAATCTCAGCCCGCTCGGCGCGGGCGGGATGGGAGAGGTCAGAAGAAATTGAGAATTGAGGTTTGAGAGTTGTGAATTGACGTGGGCCTAGCGGCGGGAACGAAGCTTGGGCCTTACGAGGTGCTCTCGCCTCTCGGAGCCGGAGGCATGGGAGAGGTCTACAAGGCGCGCGATACCCGACTCGAGAGGACGGTTGCGGTCAAGGTCCTCCCGGAGCGGTTGTCTCTGTCTCCCGAGAGCCGGCAGCGGTTCGAGCGCGAGGCGAAAACAATATCTGCATTGTCGGATCCCCACATCTGCACGCTCTACGACGTGGGGAACCAGGATGGGGTCGAGTACCTGGTCATGGAGTACCTGGAAGGCGAGACGTTGTCCGATCGGCTTGCCAAGGGGCCGCTGCCGTTGGATCTCATGCTCCGTTATGGAATCGAGATTGCACGGGCGTTGGAAAGAGCACATCGGCAGGGGATCGTGCACCGGGACCTGAAGCCCGGCAACGTCATGTTGACGAAGTCCGGTGTGAAGCTTCTCGATTTCGGCCTGGCCAAGGCGGTGGCGCCCACGGATCAGCCGGGAGCGGCGACATCTCTTCCGACAGCGCTGCCGCCGACGAATCTCACCGAGAAGGGAACCATTCTCGGAACCTTCCAATACATGGCTCCCGAGCAGCTGGAGGGCAGAGAGGCGGACGCACGCACGGACATCTTCGCCTTCGGTGCGGTGCTTTACGAGATGGCGACGGGGAAGATGGCGTTTTCGGGAGCCACGCAGGCTTCGCTCATCACGGCGATCATGTC
>DATDNV010000682.1:0-2327 GCA_036518075.1 Thermoanaerobaculia bacterium | reverse complement strand
GGTCGTCCTGCGCATCCTCCGCAAGCCCCAGGGCACTCGGACGTTCTTCGCCACGTTTCCGTCAACCGACGAGGCCGGGCATGCCGTGTCCGCCATCATCGCGTCGGGCATCGTGCCGGCGGCGATCGAGATGATGGACCGTCTCGCGATCGTGGCCGCGAAGGCCGCGACCGGCGTCGACTGGCCCGACGTGGGCGCGGCGCTCTTGATGGACGTCGACGGCCCGGTCGCCGAGGTCGAGCACACGGCCGACAACGCGGTCGAGCTGGCGCGCGCCGCCGGAGCGCTGGAAGTGCGCCGTCCACGGGACGAAGACGAGCGGGCGCTCATGTGGAAGGGCAGGAAGAGCGCCTTCGCGGCCGTCGGGCGCATCAGCCCCAACTACATCGTCCAGGACGGGGTCATCCCGCGCTCGGAGATCGCGAAGGTCTTGAAGGAGATCCAGCAGAGCGCGCAGGGAGCCGGACTGCGCGTCGCCAACGTCTTCCATGCCGGCGACGGCAATCTCCATCCGCTCGTCCTTTATGACGCCAGGGTCCCCGGACAGGAGGAGAAGGCCGAAGCGCTGGGCGGCGAGATCCTGAAGATGTGCGTGCGCTACGGGGGCTCGATCACCGGCGAGCACGGCGTCGGCGCGGACAAGGCGGCGTACATGGGCGTCATGTTCTCGGAGAGCGACCTCGAGACGATGAGCCTCGTGCGCTGCGCCTTCGATCCGGAGACACGCTTGAATCCCGGCAAGGTTTTCCCGACTCCTCGTCTCTGCGGAGACCGCCCCGGGCGCTATGTCCCGCACGCGGTCGAGGCCGCGGGCCAGGCGGAACGCTGGTGACGGCTCCGTCCGGCCGGGCGGCGACGGCAGGCGACGCGATCCTGGGCGTCGCGCCCGCGGTCGTTTACGACCCGGCAAGCCCGGAGGAGGCGGCCGCCGTCATCAAGGAAACGGCACTCGAGCACAAGAGCCTGGCCTTCGTCGGCGGGGCAACGGACATCGATCTCGGCCCTCCGCCTTCGCGGCTGGACGCGGTCGTGAAGACGGGGCGTCTGTCCCGCGTCCTCGAGCATGCTCCCTCGGATCAGATCGTCGTGGTCGAAGCGGGCGCGACGCTCGCGGCCCTCCAGGAGGCGCTGGCTCCGCACGGCCAGCAGCTGGCGCTCGATCCGCCTCTGCCCGGTCGCGCGACCGTGGGGGGCATCCTCGCGGCCAACGCGTTCGGCCCAAGGCGTGCGCGGTACGGGTCCGTGCGGGACCTCGTGATCGGTCTCTCCCTGGTGCGCGCCGATGGGACTCTGGCCCGGGGCGGGAGCAAGGTCGTCAAGAACGTGGCGGGTCTGGACCTGCCGAAGCTTCTCGTGGGTTCGCTCGGGACGCTCGGACTCATCGTGAGTACGACCTTTCGCCTGCATCCGCTGCCCGAGGACTCGGCGACGATCCTCGCCCCCGGGCGCGATGCGAAGAGTGTGCGCGCGCTCGTCGCGAAAATCCGGGACGCGCAGCTGGAGCCGACCTCGGTCGTGGCGATCTGGCGCGAGGGCGCTTTCGACGTCGGCGTGCGATTCGAAGGTTTTCGGGCGGGCGTCGCGGACCAGCGCGACCGGCTTCTGGCTCTCCAGGGAAACGGCGGCGCCCAAGCTTGCGAGTCTTTGGACGCCGCCGCCGCGAAGGCGTTCTGGGAGCGTCACGACACTCTCCGGGTGGAGGGGACCCTGCGCGCCAAGCTGACCGCACTTCCCAACGCGATCGAAGAGATCGCCGAGGATCTTCTGCCGCCTCTCCTATCCGTGCTCGAGAGGCCGGGATTTCTCTGGTATGCCACGCTCGGCCTGGGTTTCGTGAGCGGAGATGTCGGGTCGCCGGAGTCCGCCGCGTCCGCGATCGATCGCACGCGCCGTCTTCTGGCAAGAAGCGACGGCTCCTTGACGCTTTCCGCGGCTCCCGGTTCGCTCCGCGCGCACGTGGATGTCTGGGGCCCCGCGCCTTCCTCGCTCGCTCTCATGAAGAGCGTCAAGGAGCGGCTGGATCCGGATCGGCGGCTGAACCCGGGCCGGTTTGTGGGAGGGATTTGAAGCGGATGATTGGTGATTGGAGATTGGTGATTTGTGATTAGGGCGGAACAGTTCTTGTCTTGTGATGATCACAAATCGCAAATCACAAATCACAAATCGTTGCATTGACCATCATGAGCTCTCACGTAGACCCCACTGGAGACCAGGCCGTGCAGGGCCGTTCCCTGCTGGATGACTGCGTCCATTGCGGCTTTTGCCTGCCGACCTGCCCCACCTGGGTGTCCTGGGGCGAGGAGATGGACTCGCCGCGCGGCCGCATC
>DATDNV010000681.1:0-2433 GCA_036518075.1 Thermoanaerobaculia bacterium | reverse complement strand
CGGTACTTACGAGATCCTGTCGCCGCTTGGCGCTGGGGGGATGGGAGAGGTCTACCGCGCGCGCGACGCGAGGCTGAACCGCGACGTGGCGATCAAGGTGCTGCCCGAAGCGTTCGCAGCGGACGCGGACCGGCTGGCGCGATTTCGCCGCGAGGCTCAGGTCCTCGCGGCCTTGAACCATCCGCACGTCGCGGCGATCTATGGCCTCGAGGAGTCAGGCGGCGTCGAGGCTCTCGTCCTGGAGCTGGTGGAAGGCGAAACGCTCGCCGACCGGCTCGCGCAGGGTCCGCTGCCAATCGACGAAGCGCTCGAGATCGCGCGGCAGATCGCCCAGGCGCTCGAAGCGGCGCACGAGCGGGGGATCGTGCATCGAGACCTGAAGCCCGCCAATGTGAAGCTGACGCCGGAGGGAAGAGTCAAGGTTCTCGATTTCGGTCTCGCGAAGGCTCTTTCCGGAGACCCTTCCTCGCCGAATGTCTCGGCTTCGCCGACGCTGACGGCGCAGGCGACGCAAGCCGGAGTCGTGATCGGGACCGCGGCGTACATGTCGCCGGAACAGGCCCGAGGCAAAGCGGTCGACAAACGTTCGGACATCTGGGCGTTTGGGGTCGTGCTCTACGAGATGCTCACGGGCCAGCGGTGCTTCGAAGGGGAAACCGTCTCCGACACGCTCGCCGCCGTGTTGACGCGCGATCCGGACTGGGACGCGCTGCCCGGGAAGACCCCTCCATCGGTGCGCCGGGTGCTTCGAAAGTGTCTCGACCGCGACGCCAAGAGGAGATTCCACGACATCGCGGACGCTCGCCTCGAGCTCGACGAGCGGATCTCGGAAGCCGCTCCGGTCCCGGAAGCGGTCTCACGGCCGGTCCGGCGCGCGCGGTGGATCGCGGCCGTCTTCGCTCTCGCTCTCATTGCCGCGGCCGGATGGTGGCGGGCGCTGCGTCCCCGGCCGGCCATCGCCCCGGCGCCCGCCGCGTTTGCGATCAACCTTCCGCCGGCAGATCAGATCCCGTTCGACGACATGCCGGTCCTCGATCTTTCGCGGGACGGAACGAAGCTCGTGTTCATCGTCGACCGCGACGGACGAAGGCAGCTCGAGGTGCGGGCGCGGGATCGAATCGACCCGAGGCCGGTCCCCGGCACCGATGGGGCGTCGTCGCCGTTTCTCTCGCCCGACGGACAGTGGATCGGATTCTTCGCCGATGGAAAGCTCAAGAAGGTTCCTCTCGAAGGCGGCGTCGCCGTGGTGCTTGCCGACGCGCCCAACAACCGCGGCGGCGTGTGGCTCTCCGACGACTCGATCGTGTATTCCCCGGACTTCACATCCGGCCTCATGCGAGTCTCATCCCGAGGCGGCAAGCCCGAGATCCTGACCAAGCCCGACGCCGCGCGAGGAGAACGCACGCACCGCTGGCCGACCTATCTGCCCGGGAACGACCCGGCGGTCCTGTTCACGATCGGATTGCTGCAGGGCCCGGGCAATTACGACGATGCGCGTGTCGCCGTCTACGAGCCCGCAACGAGGATGACGCGGGTGATGTTCGAGGGCGGCAGCATGGCGCGCTACTCACCGTCCGGCCACCTCGTTTTTCTTCGAGCCGAGACGCTCTTTGCCGTTCCGTTCGATGCCGCCGGGCGCCGGACGACCGGCCCTGCCATCGCACTCACCGAGAGGCCGAGCGGCGATCCGTCGAGTGGAGTCGTCTACGCGGCGTTCGGCGCCGACGGCAGCCTGGCTTTCATTCCCTCGGCGGGGCCGGCTGCGGAGCGCTCGATCGTTCTCACCGACCGGTCCGGAAAGGCGCGGACATTGCCTTTGCCGCCCCGCGCCTACCATTACCCGCGCTTTTCGCCCGACGGCAAACGGCTCGCCGTCACGATCGGCCCCGGCCACGGCAATGCCGACGATGTCTGGACGATCGACATCGAGACCGGTGCTTTGACGCGCCTGACGATCGGGGACGGCAACGGCAACTATTACCCGGTCTGGTCCAACGACGGCCGTCGGATTGCCTACGGCACCGACCGGGCGCATCAGGGGATCTTTTTCAGAGGAGCTGACGGCGTGGTTGCGGAGGATCCTCTCTTCCCGACGGCCCGACCCGACGTCCCTTCCGACTGGTCACGCGACGGTTCGAGGCTGGCCCTCACGCGGAACTTCCCGTCCACAGACATTTTTCTCGTGTCGCTCGCCGACCGGAAGGAGACGCAGTTTGAATTGGGCGGCTCAAGCCCCGTGTTTTCGCCGGATGGGAAATGGATCGCCTACACGGTTCTGGCTCCAGGGAATCCGGCGCAAATTCTCGTCAAGCCCGCATCGGGAACGGGTGGCAAGGTGCAGATCACGTCGGATCGCGGTTCGTTCCCGGTCTGGACCGATAGAGGCATCTACTTCATGGCCGACAAGAAAGTCATGTCGGCCGAGGTTCAGAC
>DATDNV010000680.1:0-7243 GCA_036518075.1 Thermoanaerobaculia bacterium | reverse complement strand
TCCGCCAATGCGCGAACCGGTGGCCAGGTTCCAGAATCCCGAGAAAAAGAAGAGCAGACCGATGGCGAAAAAGACGCGCCGCGCGGGAGTGAGCCGGCGCACCAGGCCGAACACGATGGCGTTGGTGTTGCGGAACCACCGTTTTAAGCGCCGCCTCTCGGCCTCGATCTCTTCGCGCTGCTCGGAAACGAGCTGGCGGCGGGCTTCCGGCCACTCTCGCCGATATACGCCGGAGAAGTCCTCGCGAGTCAGCTCGCGGACGGTTGCGCGGGCGAGCTCGCCCCAATCCCTCCAAATCGGCATTGGAAGATACGTACGATAAGGGAGAAGACCGGTTTTGGCAGAGCGGTTCGACCGGTCCCTCAGTGGGGCGCCGATTCCGAGCTTTGGCCGCCCAGCCACCCCGCGATGCGGCTGGCCATGTATGAAAAGAACGGATTGGAGTTCAGGCGCAGGACGACATCCATGGAAAGCCGGAGAACGGAGCGCTCGCCGCGCGGCACGAGCTGTCCGACCCGAACGCCGTAGTCCTCGGAGAGATCCGGCTGCGTCCCGTAGAGCGGATCGTCCGGCGCGAAGGGGAGCGCCACATGTGAGAGAGAAAAAAGCTGCCGGGGCCAGGAAAGACCGAGCGGGGTGTCGTTCGGGAAGCCTCCGGACTTCGCGAATGATCTCTCGACCACGTCCATCGTGTCGGGGCGCGCGTTGGTGATGAGCTTGAGGGCGTACCGGCGGCTCCGGGCGGACACGCGCGCCAGGAACGCATCCTCGGGGGAGTCGAAGTAGGGTTTGAAGTCGTCGGCCCGGTTGATGTCGAAGAGGACGAGCTCGCTGCCGTTGTCTTCGAGCTTGTCGTAGAGCTTGTCGACGACCGCCTCCGTCGAGATCGTCGAATCCACGAGGGACTGAAACGCGAGAATCGGAGGCAGCTTCGAGATCGAGTGGTTTTCGGCCGCATTCGCGATCTCTCTCTGAAGAGCTCCGGTCAACCGAAGCGTCTGCCTGCCCGCGTTCACGGGAAACGAGTTGTACTTGAATGGAATGTATTCCGGCACGATCTCGAGCCAGCGGGATTTCTCGAAATAAGGGACAAACGCGAGCAGGCTCGCGACGCGCGCGAGGGTGGTGTAGGGCGTGACGCCGATCATCGGCGAGAGAAGGACGATCCGATCGGCTTTGGGCAAGGCAGCTCCGTTCAACACGTCGAGCGAGTACTTGAGGACGAGCGCTCCTCCGTTGGAATAGCCGACGAGGAAGAACGGCCTGCCCTCTCCGATCTTCTGCCGCACGTGGCGGGCGCCCACGCGCACGGCCGCGCTCCAGTCCTCCCACTTCGCGGCTGTCAGCGCCGCCGGCACCGTGCCGTGAGCAGGCACGCGCAGGCAGAGCGCATAGATTCCCTGGTCGCGAAGGATCTGCGCGATGCGACGCATGCTGTAGGGAGCGTCGGTCAGGCCGTGGACGAGCAGCGCGCCGCCGCGGATCTCGTTCGGGACGAGCTCGAACGTATGGTTCCAGTCGGCGGGGAATCGATCGGGGTTGTTGCGAGCGCCGGGGTAGTAGCGGTTCGTGGCGAACTGGTACTCGGGAGGCAGCCCGCTCTCGACATGATCGCGGATCTCCTGCCAGATCTCGTCCTCCCGAGCGCGGTACTCGGCGAGCGTGAAGCGGTCGGTCAACTCCGCGGCGGTCACCTCTCGCTGCGGAACGTAGCGGTGCCAGGGCTTCAGGTCGGGCAGACGCCGCGCACCGACCGCGCGGATGAGAATGATCGTGACGAGAATGATCGCGGTCCACTCGACGCCGCGGCGGAGAATCTTGGCGATGGTTTTCATCGGCGCGCCTCCATCTCCGCAATCGCGGAGCGGATGTTTTCGAGACCTTCCTTCATGCGGTCCATATGGGTGCGGAAGGAGAGGACGCAAATGCGGATCGCGAAGCGGTCGCCCAGCATCGTCCCGGTCAGGTAGACGCGCTTCTTCGCGTTGACGCGATTCATGAGATCGCGGTTGAGCGCATTCAGAGCGTCCTCGCCGAGACCCGGCCGCGCGAGACGAAAGGCAACGATCGAAAGTTGCGGCTCCGCGAGAATCTCGATGTTCGGGATCCGACGGAGCTCTTCGGTCGCCCAGAGCGTGAGGTCGAGCTTCTCGTCGAGGTTCGTCCGGAAAACCTCGATCCCGTGCATCTGGATCGGCAGCCACGCTCGCAAACCTCTCCACTCTCGAGAGAGCTCCGGAGAGAGGAGGTTGAAATCGACGAGATCCGGGTCCTCCTGCATCGTGGGCATGTAATCGGCCGACAGCGCGTGCGCTCTCTTCAGGGTTTCGAAATCGCGAACGAGCAGAGCGCCGGTTCCGTAAGGGAGAAAAAGCCCTTTGTGCGGGTCGAGCGCGGCGGAATCGGCCTGTTCGATGCCCGCGAGTCGCCGCCGTCCGCGCTCCGTCAGCATGAAGAAGCCGCCGTAAGCCCCGTCCGCGTGAAACCAGAGGCGCTCCTTCGAGGCGATCTCCGCGATCGCCCCGAGATCGTCAACCGCTCCCGTGTTGGTCGTACCGGCGTTGCCGACGATCGCGAACGGCGTGAGGCCCGCCTGGCGATCGCGCGCAATCGCCTCGCGGAGCGCGTCGATCGAGATCCGGAACTCGCCGTCCGAGGCGATCTCCCGGACGTTCCCCGTCGGGAACCCCGCGAGCATCGCCGCTTTCTGGATCGAATGGTGCGTCTGGTCGGAGACATAAATGGTCGCGGAGAGAAAGTTCTCGGGAAGGCGGTCCCGCCGCGCGGCGATCAAAGCCGAGAGGTTGGAGAGGGATCCACCCGAAGTGAGGATCCCGCCCGATCCTGGCGGATAGCCCACGATCTCGCAGAACCAGCGGACGACGTTCGATTCGATCTGAGCGAGGCCCGGCGCCGCGATGAAGACGCCGACGTAGCGGTTCGTTGCGTCCGCGATCAGGTCGGCGACGGCGGCGTGGGGAAGGCCCCCGCCGGGGATATAGGCGAGGTAACCCGGGCCGGCGGTATTGAAGCTTCGGGGAATGACTTCGTTGAAGAGGAGGTCGAGGAGCTCGTCAACGGGCCGGCCGGTCCGGGGCAGCGGTTCGACGAGCGAGCGCGCCAGGGCGGCGGCGCCTTCGGAGTTCGCGGAGGGCTGGACGGGAAGGGTCTCGATGTGCCGCAGAACGCGCTCTTTCGCGGCGTCGATCAAGCGGGACAGGCTTTCGCCGGACAACTCGAGACTGCGATCCTCGCTCACGTGCGCGTATCTTATGGAAATCGGCGGCGGGTTTCGGCCCACCGTTCTTGATTCGGCGGTTCCGGCCGGCGGAGAATGGCACGCCGCGACGAAACATGACATCGACGTTCATTCCCGAAGGCCGCAACTACCCTCAGCTCTTCGTGGCCCTCGAAGAGGCGATCGACGCGCTTCTCTCGGGCAAGTCCGGCGCCGATCCGATCGAGGCCTCTTTCGAGAACGTCGCGGAGGGGTTTGGCGCGGAGAAGGCGATCGTTCTCGCCGTCGAACCGGACGGAACGATGCGCTCACTCGGTTCCCGCGGTCTCGCTCCGCAAGAAATCGCCGCATGCGAGGCGGGCCGGTCCGTCCCGGGTGTGAGCTCGTCGAAAATCCGGGAGGCTCTGGAGAAGCGCGGTTCGATCCTCGTTCAGGATCCGCGCCACATCGCCGAGGGAAAGCTGACGCAGGCTCTCGAGGGGCTTCCCGTGTCTGTCCTCTGTGCGCCGATCGTGAATCCGGACCGATCGCGAATTCTCGCCGTCTTCTACGCTCAGAACTCCGGGTTCCCCAACGCGTTCGGCGAGATCGACCTGTCGTTCATCGAGGTCTGGGCGCACGTGATGGGGCGCATCCTCGCCGCACCATTCCGGGCATAGCACCGCCGCTCTCGTCCCAACGCCAAATGCGGAAGAGATCCGGGGCCGCCCACCGACGGGCGCTCCTCACCGAGAGAGTCTCCGATCGAGTCGCACCGGACCCTGCACGAACCGCAGAACGGTCCCGCGTTTCCTCTGCCAATGGCTCGGCGCGAATCCGCTGGAGCGACTGGCTTCCGGAGATCGTTCTTCTGGTCGCCACGACGGGCGCGGGAATCTGGGCAGCGGGCCGATGGATGGATCCTCTCGGAGACCCCGGCTACGCCTGGTCGCTCGCCGATCGACTGATCCACGGCGAACGTCTCTACCAAGACATCTACATTCAGCACACGCCGCTCTCGCCCCTTCTGCTCGCCGCCGGTGGGCGCCTCTTCGGGCTCTCCGTGCGCTACTTTCTGCTCGCCAACTGGGTCCCCGCCGTTCTCGCTTCGGTTCTCCTGCTCCGATGCGGGCGGTTCGTTCTGTCGACGCTCGAGCGCGTCGCGCTCGCGGGCGTCATCCTCGCGACATCGGTCTTCCTTCCGGGAGCAGGGCATCTGATTCTTCCCTACTACCCGGGTGTGGTGCATGCTCTGACGTTCTCGCTGGTCGCCCTGCTCTTTGCTCAGAGGGGTTCGCCGCCGAGCGCGTGTGCGGTCGCCGCCGGATTTTTCGCGGGACTCGCGTTCGGCTGTAAACAGGAGATCGGCCTCGCCGCCTTTCTCGCCGCGGCGACCCCGCTCGTGACGGGAATCCCGCGACCCTGGCGTTGGGCGGCCTGGCTATCGGCCGGGTTCGCGCTCGTCCTGCTGCCGACGGCGGCGTTCGTGCTCGCGAGCGCGCCGGTCGAATCCCTTCAGCGGGACAGCCATTTCTGGCCGCTTGCGTTTTGGCCGTCGGGGGCGAATCGCTACTTCTATCCACGGATCGCCGGTTTGACCAACTCGCGCTGGCAAACCGACATCGGGACGACGGTCCTGATCGACCTCTCGCTCATTGGATTGCTGGCGCTCGGAGCGCTGCTCCTAGCCCGGGAACGCAGCCGCCGGGCCTGGTTGCCCGTTCTTGCTCTTCTCGCCGCCGTCGGGGTCGCTTGGCTTCTCGCTGCGGTCGGCGTGGGTTGGCAGTTCGCGAATCCGTGGAATCTGCGCACGTACTCCCTTTCGCTGTCGATGGTGGTCGCGTTTCTCGTGGCGATCCTGGCCTGGGTCTCGCCCAGGCTGCCGGAACGCCGATTTCTCGTGGCGATGGGAACGTTTGCGGGGCTTGCCGGTGCGCGCGCCGCCTTTTCGGTGAACGAAGCCGGCCACTATCAAGGTCCCGCTCACTTCGCTTCCGCCCTGACGTCCGTCGTCTTCGTGTTGGTGTTCGTTCCTCGGCTCCTTTTGGGGAGCACGCGCTCGGCGGCCTACATGCGGATCGCCGCCACGCTCGGGATTCTGGCCTTGTCGTGGTGGCAGGCGCTCGCCGGAATCCGGTATCAGCGTTACCCCAACCGCGTCGCGGTCGAAACGCCCGAGGGACGGGTTTTCACGGAATCTGTCGAGGCGGCCCTTCTCCAGGCCGTCGCGCGTCACACGGCCGCCGGCGAGCGAGTTCTGGCGATTCCCGAGTCCTACGGCATCGACGCTCTCTTTCAACTGCGGCCCGTCTCTCCATGGGTCGGCGTGTTGCCTGGCTGGCTCGATCCGGACATGGAGCGCCGATTGATACGGCGGTTCGAGACGTCTCCTCCCGACGTCGTCATTCTTCTGGAGCGTTCGTTTCCGGAGTACGGCTACAAGGCTTTTGGGAAAGGGTACGGCTTCGCCCTAGCCGAGTGGATCTCGGATCACTACGCGACGGTGGAGTCCTTGCCGGCGGGGAAGATCTTGCGGCGCCGGGAGACTCCGTAGCGGGTGCTCGGGAGCCGCGCTCACGACGGTGGATGAACCAGCGTCGGGACCGGTTTCACTGTTCGTGATAGGCTGATCTCGTTCTCGCTTCGCTCGCCTTTGCCAGATTCCTTCTGACGAATCCCGATCGAAAAGCAACGAGAATGTGCAGCTCCGCGCCGGCGGTGTCTTCGCCAGTCTTTCTCCGGCATGAAGGATGATTTCATGAGGATTTACGTAGGCAATTTCCCGTACGAGACCTCCGACGATCAACTCAACGAGATGTTCGCCAAGTTCGGCACTCCGGACTCGGCAAGAGTCATCATTGACCGCGAGACGGGCAAGTCCAAAGGCTTCGGGTTCGTCGAGTTCAGCAATGCCAACCAGGCCAAGCAGGCGCTCTCCTTGAACGGCACTGACTTCGGCGGCCGACCCCTCACCGTGAATGAGGCGCGCCCGCGCGCGGAAGGCTCGCGGTACGGCGGGCGGCCCCGCGGCTAAGGTGGACGAGCACAATATGGCAGCCTCAACCTGTATCCGGTGCGGACACACCTCTTTCGAGATGGCCGAATCCGCGATCACCGGCCTGCGGTTTAAGCGGGACTTTCTCCAGTGCAGTCGCTGCGGCGGAGTGGTCGGCGTCATTGAAGCGGACAACTTGAACGCCAGGCTCGACGCGATCGAGGAGAGACTCAAAGTTCTCAATTCGCCATCGCGCGCGCGGCCGTTCGCGCGCTAGAGAGCAAGCGAAGCAACGGCTCGGGATCGGCGGGTTGAGATCGTGTCTCCGCGCCACCCAGGCCGGAGGCGCGGGAACGGGCCTACGTGCCCAATACAGCTGGCAACGCTACTGAGACACTGCCGGCAGAGAACGCGTTGTCTCCTGGGAATCTGGCTGTGGGGGAGGGAATCGTGCCGCGCGCCCGCTAACGCGGGACGTCGGCCTTCGGCCGCCGCGCGGCCCTTTCTGGCGGGGACGTGCCGTCCCCGAACCCCTGGCGCAACCTCCCGGTTAACAGCCGGACGTTGTAGCCGTCGATCGCTGCGGCTGATCCGCTAGGCAAAGTTCAGGCCGGTCAGAAAAGAGAGTAAACCGACGCTGAGGACCTCTGTGGCTGTGGGGGAGGGAATCGAACCCCCAACCTTCCGGTTAACAGCCGGACGTTGTACCAATTCAACTACCCCACAGTTAAGGGTGAGTCTAAGGCAATCCGCGAATAGGCTCGACCTTCCAATTGGCTCGCAGAGCCGGGGAGTGTGGCGTGTTCTGACGAACACGGGTACACAATATATATATTGTTACAGATGTGGATTAGCTGAAGGCGCTACTTCGGCGGGCGAAACGGGACGACTTCCGAGCAATGACGGCAGTCCTCCGCGTCGGTCCGCACCGTGATGGAGACGGTGGCTTCGGCCGTGCCGCCTGCATTGCGGACGGAGAGCTTGACGGTGTAGATCCCGGCGCTTGTGAAGGTGTGGGTCGGGTTCTGCTC
>DATDNV010000679.1:0-2402 GCA_036518075.1 Thermoanaerobaculia bacterium | reverse complement strand
AAGAGGTAGGCCCGGCTGTCCCCCACGTGGGCGAGCGAAATGATCTTCTCGTTCAAGAGCCCGGCGACGACGGTCGTGCCCATCCCCTTCAGCCACGGCTGCGCCGCGACGGCCGCCATCACGCGCTCGTTCGCCTTCTCGATCGCGATGGCGAGGCGGTTGCTGTTGAAGTTGAGCTCGTGGTTGTACTTGAAGGGCCAGGTGGCCTCTTCCTTCTGGCGCGTCGCCGCGATGAACTCGCCGACCGTATCGACGGTGATCTTCGATGCGACTTCGCCCGCCGCGTGTCCGCCCATTCCGTCGGCGACGATGAACAGTCCCTCGTCGTTCACGTCGAGGGCGTACGCGTCCTCGTTGTGCTTTCGCTTTCGGCCGACGTTGGTAGTTCCGTAGGCTTCGATCGCCGGCATATGGGACCTAGGCTCCCTTGACCGCTCGCTGTGCCCGAATATCTTCGAGAGCCCGGCGCGTTTCCGTGGCCGAAGGATCCCAGCGCACGGCCTCTGCGAATGCCTTCTCCGCTTTGACGAGAAGGCCGGCCTGACGGAACACGGCTCCCGCGTCTTTCAGGAGCCGGACGTTCTGAGGCTCGAGCGCCATCGCCGCCTCGAGGGCCCGGACGGCGGTGCGCATGTCCCCGGACCGTGCGGCGGCGAGACCGAGGTAATGCTGGGCTTTTGCGTCTTTCGCGTTGCGGGTGACGGCGAGTTGGAAGTTGCCGGCGGCCTCGGCGTAGTTCTGCTCCTTGAACGCTTCGATCCCCTGGGTCAGGTAGGCCTGGGACACCGAATCGGCGTCCCCTCCGGCCGCGGCCGCCGCCGCCACCATCGTGCGCTCGAAGTCGTACGCCTTGCGGCGCTCCGGATGCGTCAAGACGTTGACCGCTTCGGCGAGTTCCTGGAACTTCCCTTCCGCTTCGGCGCGGCGGTTGGCCGGTGCTCGGTCCGGATGCGCCTCCCTCGCGAGCAAACGAAAGCGCTCGCGAATCTCTGTTTCGCTCGCATCGCGACCCACGCCGAGGAGGGCGTAGTAGTCAATGTCTCGGGGCATATTCTCCGAACAGTTTGGGCGTTCGAGGGCTACTCAAGAGGTTAACATACGAGAAATCAGGCGCCTGGAGCAAGCGAGGACGCTCGGACCTCTGACGGAGCGTAAGCGGCCTTCGGGCGGTGGAGAGAGGTCCCTGGCCCCGCCACACCGGGCTTTTCCTTTCCCGGATCAGCGTCTTCTTTCCGCTAGAAGCTTACGCGCGGTCGTCCGGATGCCTTCCGGCAGGTTCGGGTCCCGTTGGACGTTGCGCAGCTCCCGAAGCGGCAAATGCTTTACGAGCGGCAAAGTCAGCGCCAGCGGAACCTTGGGATTCTTGACGAGCCCGTTGATGATTCCGGGGTGCCGTATCCATTCGCGGTTGCTCGCGATCTTGCGAAAAATCTCGTCGTCGAGCTGGCGCATCAACGTGAAACCCTCGATCTCGTTGACCGTCAGGCCACGCGACTTCAAAACGGAAAGCCCGACGAGCCTGTTGGAATCGCCGATGAGAATGCGGCGCTCTTCCTTGCCGCCGCTGTAGGCGAGCTTGATCTTCTCGGAAACGGTCATGACCGCGATCCGCCGATAGGCGGCGCCGGTCGTCAGAGAGTCCGCGAGCTCAGCATCGGGCGGCAGCGGCAGGTCGACCCCGGCGGCCGCGGCCTCTTCGACCTCACGAAAGGCCTCTTCCGGAGTCTGCTCCCGCGTCGCCCGGTCCGCTTCCCGCCGCCGGACCTCCTTCTCGAAAAACTCCTCCCGGATTTCGAGGAGGCGGCGCTTGCCGTCAGCGGTCAGCTCGGGATTCTCGAAGAGCGAGTTGATCAGAGCCGGCTGCCGGAGGAGGCGGACCTGATTGACGATCAACGCCTCCTGCGGCGCGCCCGAAACGACGCGCGCCATCGTCTCGAGCGTCTCGTCCGCGACGTTCTTGTGGCGGATGATCTGCTCCAGGACGAACGGATCCTGCGAATGACGCGCGACTCGGTCGAGCTCGATTCCGGTCGGCTCCCCCTGCTCGATGAATCGCATGAGCTGGTCGGGAGGGATCGCCTGGAAGTTCGCCTGCGCTTCGGCCGACAGTTCCGCATCGGGTGTTTCGAGAACGGCAATCAATGCCCGAATCTGGCCTTCCCGGTCGAGCGGCAGCAGCCCCCGCGCGGCAAAGAGCTGCACCTCGCGCGGCGCAGCCCCATCGCGCAGCCGGGCGATCAGTTCCTGCGGATCAGTGAGATCGGGAGTCGCCAAGGATCGGGAAGGAATCCCGTCAGCCGCGGGTCGAGGTGGGGAGCTTGACATCGCGCACGACCTGTCCCGCCCGGCCAAGCGGGTCGAGCGCGCGCCCATCGAGGGAGACCCGGACGCCTCCGGCGTTT
>DATDNV010000678.1:0-4734 GCA_036518075.1 Thermoanaerobaculia bacterium | reverse complement strand
GATGACAAATGGGTGTTGTCATTCCGAGGAGCGCAGCGACGAGGAATCTGCTCAGGCCGTTCTCGGCTCCAAGTCTCTATCGGGGCAGGCTGCGCGACGAGGAATCTGCTCTCGCCCAACAAGGATCTGAACACGACAGCGGACTAACTTGCACTCAAGCCCTTCCGGCTTTCTCCCACTCCCTCACTCCCCCACGCACGATCCGAAACAGCGGACTCGCCTCGGGGGACTTCCTGGCTGTGAGTCGCCGGCTCGCCTCGCGATTTCGCCGGCGAAGCTTCCTTCCCAGATGCTCCCACTCGAACGCGAGCTGCCCTGCCGTTTCGACGAGCCTTCCCGAAGCGCGCGTGCGCCCGATCTTCGAGCGATCGAACGAGTAACCGCGGAGGGCCGCCTCCGCGTGAACGATGACAAGGTAGGAGTTGATCCACGCGACCGGGTTTCGCTGCTCTCGAAAACGCAAGAGCTGCGGGTGGTGTCTGTAGCCCCGGGTCCGATTCATCAGGACCTTCCGAGCCAGGAGCGCCTCGCGCCACAGAGCGGTCAGCCCTGCTGCGTCGAGATATTGCGGATGGACCGTCCAGAGACGCATATGGAGGAGTGCGAAGTTCTAAGTGCGAAGTTCAGAGTTAGAGCACCGTTCCCCAACTGAGAACTTAGAACCTCGCACTTCGCACTCTCTTAGCCCCGCGGATCATTTGACGAGTTGAAGGTACTTTTCGCGCAGCGCCTTCACGTGCCTCAGCTCGTGCCCGGCAATATGAAACGCGAGGCCTCGAACCGATGCGATGTAGCCGTTGACTTCGCCCTTGCGCTCCCAGGCCTCCTGCGGCAGCCCCGACAGAAGCGTGATCGTCGCCTGCCGCACGGACCGGTATTCCTCGAGCAGGCTCGAGAGCGAGCGAGCTTCGAAATCGGCCGACGCGACATAGAGCTTCTCGTCGAACCCGGGCAGCGCCAGCGGTTCGCCGCGAGCGACACAAAGCGCGCGGTAGGCGTAGATGCGCTCGTCGTCGGCGAGGTGCCCGATGACCTCTTTCAAGGTCCACTTGCCGGGCGCGTAGCGCAGCCCGGCGATCCGCTCCTCCCTCAGCGGCTCGAGAAGCTTCAAGGTCGCCCGCTCCTGCGCCGCGAGCGCCTCGATCGCATCGTCGCCCTCAACCCGATCTATATCAGATTTGGCATAATCCGCGTACTCGCCCGCCTGCGGGCGGCCCGATCGCGGACGTGTCGATACCGGCATGAGCGAAAGTCTATGCCGGCGCCTGCGCGATCTCCTTGGACATGTGAACGAAGGAGAGCCGGACTCCATCGGGAAGCTCGAGATCGACCGGCTCGTGCGCCTGAAATCCCCGCCTCGCGTAGAACGGAATCCCCGGCAGCGTCGACATCAGCTCCAGCCGCCGAAATCCGGCCGCCCGCGCCGCCCGCTCGCAGGCGTCGAGAAGGCGTGAGGCCACGCCGAGGCGGGCGAAGTCCGGGTGAACGAAAAAGGCGCGGATCTTTGCCGCCTCGGTTTTCGGATCGAGCCGGCTGTCGGAACGGTCCGCGTACTGATCGCCGCCAAAAAGAGTCCGCCGCTGACTCCACCCTCCGCACCCCGCCGGCCGGCCCTCCGACTCGACGACGTAGTAGGTCCCGTCTTTGATGAGTTGCGTGTCGACCCCGAACATGTGCCGCATCCCGCTCTCGAGCTGCTCCGGCGTGTAGTCCTTCTGCGAGAGCCCGAGAACCGATTCACGCACCAGGTCGTTCAAGACGTCCACGTCCGCGAGAGTGGCTGCACGGAGCGTGAGGCCGGCCATCCCTGATCCCTAACGGCGGGGGATCCGCTGGAAGTCGATGAACGTCGGAGTGAATGCGACGACCTTCCAGCCATTGCTCGTGTGTCGCAGCTTCGCGCTGTGATGGAACGAGACCCACATCGCGCCGCCGATCGCCGAGGTGATGCCCGGCGGATCGAAGGCCAGCCTCTGTTTGGCTTCGAGCGTCACATCGCCGTCCTCGTCCTTCGACGAAGACTCGATCGTGTAGTTGACTCCTCGCCACGCCTCGATCATTCGCCCGTCCACGAGGCTTCGCAGGCTGTGTTCCTCGAGCGATCTGCGCACGGCATCGCCTTCCGCGTACTGCAGCGCGTCGTTCGTCATTCCCGTCGCCCAGGCATCGGCGAGCTTCTTGTAGCAGCTCTCCTGCTGCATCCGTACGACGAAGCGATATCCGAAAAAGCCTGCCGCGGCGAGGAGAGCGAGCAGAACGTATTTCTTCATGACGCTTTGCGCAGATCCTCCAGCCGCCACTGCGCCTGCTGGCGGGCGTGCTCGCTGATCAGAGGGACCTTCAGGTAGCGCTGGAGCCGCTTGACCGCGCGATCCTTGTGTTTCTGATCGAGATCGCAATCCACCATTGCCTTGGTGATCGGGTAGTAGTTCGGCGTCAGCGCGTAGGCCTTCTCGTAAAGAGCCAGCGCATCCGTGCAGTTCTTCTCGAGCCATTCGGCCCCGAGCCCGGCATAGAAGTAGCCATCGCGATCGTCCGGGTAGTCGTGAATGAATTTCTCGATCGCCTTCCGGTAGGTGGCTCCGTTGCCGCTGGTGACCCAGACCGATGTCGCCTCGATCCAGTACTGCTCCTTACGATTGGCGCGCCCCTTGAGCTCCTCGGCCTTCTTTCCCGCCGCCATCGAGTTGGGGTCGTCTCCTGCGAACGAATAGGCGCAGGCGAGCTCCGACCAGGCCACCGCCATCTGAGGGTCGATCTCCAGAGTTTTCTTCAGCTCCGGAATCGCGTCGTTCCAGTTGCCCTCCAGAGTCAACTCCCGGCCCCGGACGAAATGCGCATAGGCGTCGAGCGATCCGGTCGCGACCTTGTCGACGCTCCCCATCGGCGCATTTTCCGGAGCGCCGAGCTTGCTCCTCACCATGCTCGCGACAGTGCCGGTCAAATCCGGAAGAAGGTGGTCGGAGCTCTGCGACTCCGCGTGGAAGCTGCTCAGGATTCGGTCGGATGGAAGCTCGTAAAGACTCGCGTGCAGGACGTAGGTCTTTCCCACTCTCCCGAGGCTCCCCATCAGCATCGCCGTGGCGCCGGCCTTCGAGCAGATCTTGTGCGCGAACTCCGTGTCCTCCGCCGCCGCTGTGAGAGGTTTACCCTGTTGTCGCGCGACCGTATCGAGGCGAAGCGGCGAAACGACGTAGACCTTGGGCAGATCGGACAGCACCTGCACGAAGGCGTCGGAGAGGATCTTGCCGATTCCCTGCCGCTCGAGGTCCGCGTCTCCCGACTGGTTCTGGATCGGCAGAACGGCGACGGCGAGCTGGTTCGCGGGAGGCGCGGGCATCGGTCCGGCGGATCCGCTTCGCCGCGCGATCAGAAAAACTCCGGCGAGCGCGATCGCAGCGGCTGCCGCGATCGCCACGATCTTCGACCTCCAGGGTGAGGGGGCTGCCTGGACCTGCGTCTCCGCGGACCGCGAAACCCCGCCCGACTCCAGGGCAGTGCGGATGCGCCTGAGCTCTGCCGCGAACGCGCGGGCGCCGGGAAAGCGATCCTCCGGCTTCTTTGCCATCGCACGCGCCGCGACCGCCGAAAGATCCGGAGGCGCGTTCGAGACCTTCGAGCTGAGAGCCGGCGGCTCGTCGCGAAGGATTGCCGAGAAGGTATCGGCGGCGTTGTCGCGCCGGAAGGGGTTTTCTCCCGTGACCATCTCGTAGAGAACGATTCCGAGCGCAAAGACGTCCACGCGTCCGTCTACCGGACCGCCGCGTAGCTGCTCGGGTGAGAGATAGCCTGCCGTTCCGACGATCAGCCCCGTTGCCGTCGAGCTCTGCGCCGCGAGACCGGACGATTCGCCCGAATCGTTTCGCATGAGCTTCGCGAGGCCGAAGTCGAGGATTTTGACGTAGCCGTCGCGCGTCACCATCAGGTTCTCGGGCTTGATGTCGCGATGAAGGATCCCGGCGTCATGCGCCTTCGCGATCCCTTCCGCCGCCTGGATCGCGATGTCGAGCGCGCGCGCTACCGGCAGAGGCCCATCGTTCAGGAGCTCCCGAACGGTCTGGCCGTCGACCAGCTCGGTGACGATGTACGGACCCGACTCCATCTCGCCGATTTCATGGACCGTCAGGATGTTCGGATGGTTGAGAGCCGATGCCGCTTTCGCTTCCGCGACGAATCGGCGCAAGCGATCGCGGTCGGCCGCCGCGCCCTCCGTCAAGACCTTGATCGCGACTTCGCGGCCGAGGCGCGGATCCCTGGCACGGTAGACCTCTCCCATCCCTCCCGCACCGAGGCGAACGAGAATCTCATAAGGCCCGATGCGGCTGTTAGGTGCGATCGTCATCTCAGACTGCAAACCTCAACTTAGTGACGCATTCATTTTAGTCGCTGCCTTTTCCCCTTCTTGCTATCTGCTACCACCCCCTCCCCGCTCCGCTCCAACGCCATGTCATTCCGAGGAGCGCAGCACCCCCTGTCATTCCGAGGAGCGCAGCGACGAGGAATCTACCCTCGCCTGAACTTTCGCAGGCAGATCCCTCGCTTCGCTCGGGATGACAAATGGGTGTTGTCATTCCGAGGAGCGCAGCACCCCCTGTCATTCCGAGGAGCGCAGCACCCCCTGTCATTCCGAGGAGCCCTTCACTCTTTTGTCATTCCGAGGAGCGAAGCACCCCCTGTCATTCCGAGGAGCCCTTCACTCTTTTGTCATTCCGAGGAGCGCAGCGACGAGGAATC
>DATDNV010000677.1:0-2284 GCA_036518075.1 Thermoanaerobaculia bacterium | reverse complement strand
CATGTTGACCTGAATCGCAATCCAGTTCTTGTTGAAGCCGAGGCTCGGAAAGTCGGCCCACAGCTTGCCTTGGGGGTCCGCGGCCACGCTGTAGAGATTCCACGTGGCGGTCGGGTCGCCCGATTGAGAAACGCCGACGAGGACCGCCGCCTCCGGCGTGTTCAGCCCCGAGATCGCGGCGGCAATCCAGCGATCGACCGAGGGGTCGTACAGGATCTTGGGATCGGATAGAAAGCCGCCGGACGCGACCTTGGACCAAAACGTGTCGAACGTGACCAGGAGCAGCTCCTTCCCGCTGTGGTCCTGGATTCGCGTCTGGCTGTTCAGCGTCGTGACGACGTGGTTGGGACCGATCGCTCCCTCCGTGTCGGGCGGGAACACGGTGTTGTTATCCGCCAGGGCCTGGAAGCTCGTGGCGAGCGGGGGAGACGCGATGGCCGCCGTGGGAGCCTCCGGCCGCAAATGCCGCGGCTCGGGCCGCAAACGGGCGTCGGACGGTAGCGCGGGCTTGGGCGGAGGAATCTGCTCTTCGCGCTCGTCCTCCTCCGGCCGGGCGAAGGGCGGCGGCAGCGGCAGCGCGCCGAGCTCGCGCAGGTGAATTCGCGCGGACGTCTTCGAATGGCCCGGCGTCCCGCGCGTCACGGCGGAGCTCGGAGATCGAGGGGCGGGCGGCGGGGGAGCGGCGGGGAGAGCGAGCACGGCTCCGGCGGCGAGAATCGCGAGTGGGCGCTGCATGAATAGGCCCTGGTCCCTAGTCCGTAACCCTCAGTCTGACCAGACACGACGGACTAAGCACTCAAGGACACCTCTTGATTAGGATAACAATGTATATATTGTTATCACTTTGCGTAGGAGGCTTCGCCATTGCCGAAGGACCAGTTCTCCTTGGGAATTTCGACGAGGGAGACCAGCACGTCCTCTTTGCGGATGCCGGGATCTCGGGCCAGACGGTCGGCGATCGCCCGGTAGAGCGCCCGCTTCTGGTCGACCGTGCGGCCCAGATTGAGCGTGATCTGGATGATCACGATCCGGTCCGTGCGGTGGATGCCGAGATAGGTCGAGTCGTAGACGAGTCCCTCGGCCGGGTGCTCGGTGATGATCTGAAAGCGGTCGTCTTTGGGAACGTTGATCGTCTCGAGCATCGCCTGGTGAATCGACTCGCCGATGGCGGACAGGTAGGAGGGAGACTGGCCTGCTCTTAAAGAGACGCGGACGAGAGGCATGGCTGTCCTTTCAGCAAGGAGCAAGGAGCAAGGAACAGGGAGCCAGAAGCGGGGACGGACGGCCCGAGACCCAGTAGCTCATTCCTGCTTTTTGCTCCATGCTTCCTGCTCCCCTCACTTTACCGCTCCCGTGGTCATGCCGGATACGAAGTAGTCGAGCGACAGCGCATAGACGATGACGACGGGGATCGAGCCGACGATCGACGAGGCCATCAACGGCCCCCAGAAGTAAACGTCGCCCCGCACCATCTCGACGCTGATTCCAACGGGGATCGTCCGGTTGATCGTCGAGCTGATGAAAGTCAAGCCGTAGATGTATTCCTGGAAGGAAAGCGTGAAGGCGAAGATCGCCGCGGTCAGGATTCCCGGCAGGACGACCGGGATGACCACCAGCCGCAGCATTTGGAGGCGAGTCGCGCCGTCCAGAAGCGCGCGCTCTTCGATCTCCTTGGGAACGCTGCGGAAGAAACCCATGAGAAGCCAGGTGCAGAAGGGGACCGTGAAGGTCGGATAGCTCAGGATCAGCGACCAGATCGTGTTGTCGATGTGAAGCGCGCCGACGAATTGCGAGAACGGAATGAAGAGAATCGTCGGCGGGATCAAGTAAGTCAGGAAAATCGAGATGCCGATCGCGCGATTGCCCGAGAAACGCAGCCGCGCCAGGGCATAGGCTGCCGGAACCGCGAGGAGCAACGTGATCGCGACGACGGCGCTGCCCGTCACCAGGCTCACGCGCATCCACCGGTAGAACGGCGTGCTCTTCAGGTACTTGTAATGGGTGAGGGTGGGGCTGGCGACCCTGATCACGCCGATGACATCGTTCGGATGTGCGACCGCTCCTTCGGGGACCCGGATCTCCGAGAGCGTTCCGTCGACGGGGCTCGTGATCGGCTGATCGCCGATGAAGGCAATCGGCTTGGGGTCGGCCTCGCTGTCGCTTCGCGTCGTGTGGGCGCCGGGCCCGATGCGCCACCGGATGACGCCCTCCGTCAGGGAGGCCGGCACGATGATGTCCTTATGGTAGGGCCTTCCCGTCGTCCTGTCCTTGGTCGCGAACCAGA
>DATDNV010000676.1:0-3334 GCA_036518075.1 Thermoanaerobaculia bacterium | reverse complement strand
AAACGATCCGGCAGGTCCTGCAAATTCATGGCCTCGAATGAATTCTGAACAAGGCGCGCCCGCGCCGCGACGGTCGGACCTGCGATGCGCTCGACCTCCTTCCAGGAGAGAGGGGTCACGCGTTTCGCGCAGGCAATGTAGTACTCCCGCTCGCGGCCGAGCCATCGGCCCCAGAGTCCCCGCGCCAGCTTCGGATCCGCGACTCCGTCGACGTCCGCGACCGTCAACCCGTCGGTCTCATTCGGCCTCCGGCGAGCCGGGAACAGGCTCTCCATCTGCTCGGGGCCGAGATCTGACTCGACGACGCACCACACGGCGAGATCCGTCTCGATGTTGGAGAGCAGCTCGCGAACGCGGGACCAGAACTCGAGGCCGACTCCACCCCGCTCGTGCTTGCAGAACCAGGTCGTACAGACCGAATTGCGATTCCTCCAGATGCCGCAGCGCCCTCCTCCCTCCTCGATGAAATGCGGACAGCGAAGCGATTCGGCGCGGCCGAAACCCGCCAGTCCGTGTTTGTAGAGGACGCTGTACCTCTTGGACTGATCGAGCCCCAGCGGAGAGACGCCGACTCCTCCATCGATCCGCCGCTCGATCGTCGAACGCCCCTCGCGGAAGGAAAAATCGGAGTCCTCGAGGATCCGCCCGACGAGAAAGTTGGGCAGCCTCGGCTGATAGGAGCAGCACTTGACGCGCGGACTGAAGTAATGAATCCCCGGATCGGGTGTCTCCCCCGGCGGAGCGCACATCGCGCAGTCGTCGCAGGTCGCGCGCGTCTCGGGCGGGATCGGATCGTCGAGAAGAGCGTCCATCCACCGGGCATACAGAGGCGGAAGTACGGCGGTCGTCTGGAACGCCTTCATGGGACCAGAACGAAATTATAGGCGCCCGCCGAGAACGGGCGGCGTGGGACACCGCCCGGCTCCGCCGCCGTGGGACCAAGGAAGAGCGCTAAGACTTCTCGCCGCCCTTTTTCCCGTGCTTCTCGATCTTCGAGATCTTGATCGCGTCGCCCGACATCTCTCCCGTCACCGTCACGCCGTGTCCCGCGAGCTTGGCGAGGTCCGGATAGTCCGAGTTCGAGATCGTGTAGACCTTTTCCTTCGTGACGAGAGCGTACTTGGCGCCCGCTTTCACGCAGGCGGCAATACAGTCCTCATGCGAGATTTTCTTTCCCGACGCGGCGACCGTCTCCTTGTGGGATTTTCCGCACTTGGTGTCGCTGAGCCTTCCGTTCCAGGTCTGGTCCGCCGCAGACGCAAATTCTGCACCCAGGAGGATCGCCATCACCGCCGCGAGAACCGGTTTCCTCATCTTCCCTCCTCAGCTCCCGAAGGGAGCTTACTCCGTCGGAGATGATATTCGGGATCCTTCCGCGCGGCGCCCATTTCACGCCACAAAAAGAAAAGCCCCGGACGCACCGGGGCTTTGCGAATCCTTGATCGCGACTACATTTTCGAACCGCTCATCTCGATCTTGGAGACGGTGATCGTGTCGCCGCTCATCGAGCCGCTCACCTTCAACGCGTGCCCGGCGTGCTCCTCCAGGCCCGCGAAGTCCTGATTGGAAATGTTGTAGACCTTGGAGCCCGACACGAAGACGTATTTCGCGCCGTGATCCTTGACGCACGCGACGACACAGTCGTGGTCGGTCAGTTTCTTGCCCGCGTGTTCGATCGCAGATTTGTGAGAACGGCCACAGTCGCTGTCGCTGATCGTTCCCGTCCAAGTCTGGTCGGCGGCGAAAGCGAGAGTCGAGGCAAAGAGCATGGCCATCGCCAGGCCAAAAGGTTTGCGCATGGTTTCCTCCTTAATTCCAAGCCACGCCGATCACCGCTGCAAGATCCGGTCCACCGGGAGTCACGGCATTTTGGGCTCCTCGACCGCGATCGGATCGCCAACGAACAAAGTCGGGACTCCCTCTTCCGCGGCGATCCTGTTGTAGGCCGGAACGTCGGCGGTGAGCAGCCCGTTGAACTGCGACAAGTAGGTCTGAGCCTCCTTGCGGGTCTCCTCTATCTTCTCGCGTGCGACTTCCCGCGGCGCCTCTCCGTAGGAGCCCGCCAGACTGCTCAGACGCGAAGTCTTTGCCTGAAAGTCCGAGAGATAGTGGATCGTGTCCGAGGGAGTGTCCCGCTGGATTTCCCGGTCATAGACCTCGTCCTTCAGCCCCTTCACCTTCTTGTTGAGATCACGCGCCGCTTTCAAGGCCGACTCATACTTCCTGGTCCGCGCGGGATCCGACTCCTCCCCTTCCCCGACGAGCTTGGGGAGGGCCGTCAACTGCGTCTCCCACCCATCGAGTCGGTTCAACATTTCGTTGATCGCCGTAACGGTGTTGCGCCCCTCGAGGCCGGCCCGCGCGCGGTCGTGCATCGCCTGCGCGTCGACAGGCCAGCGCGGATCCGGCCCGACGGAGACCGTCTGAGTGGCGCTCTGACCGGCGACCGTGACCGTGACCTTGTATGTGCCGGGGAGAGCGTCCGGCCCTCGGTTGGGATCGAAGAATTCCGAAGGCGGGGGCTCCTTGCCGAACGTGATCTTCTTGGGGCCATCATAGCGAAGCTGCCAGACGTGTCGGTTGATCCCTTTCTTCGCCGGCGCATACTCGGTCGCCACCGGATTCCCGCGGCTGTCCTCGATCGTGATCCTGACCTGATCGCGTTTCTGCTTCTTCTGCTCCTCGGTCTGCTTGATCTCGTTCTTCAGGTAGTAGTCGATTGAGGCGCCCGGAGGCGGGTTGGGAGCGATCCACTGCCCGACTCCGAACCCGCCGCGATTCCAGATCTGCCATTGTTTGGCCGGCGAGATGGAGAAGAGGTGGAAGTCCTTGGCCTCGATCGCCGCGTCCATCTCCTCGATCGGGGTGATGTTGTCGAGCACCCACATCCCGCGGCCGTGCGAACCCACGACCAGGTCGTGAGATCCCTTCACGAATTTCAGGTCCCAGACGGGCACCGTCGGGAAATCGACCGGCAGCTTTCTCCAGCTTCCGCCCGCGTCCTTCGAGTACTGGAGTCCGTTGTCGGTTCCGACGACGAGAAACCCCTTCACGTTGGGGTTTTCCCGGACCACGTAGGCGGTTCCATCCTGCGGCAGGTTTCGCGCAATGGCCGTCCACGTCGCGCCGAAATCGGTCGTCCGGAAGACGTAGGGTTTGCGGTCTCCCAGCATGTGCGCGTCGTAGACGAGATGAGCCGTGCCGGCATCGAAGGGTGAAGGGTCGATCTGGTAGACGCGAGCCCACTCGGGAGCTCCCCTGGGCGAAACGTTGTGCCAGGTCTGGCCGCCGTCCTTCGTGACGTTGACGAGGCCGTCATCGGAGCCCGCCCACA
>DATDNV010000675.1:0-8089 GCA_036518075.1 Thermoanaerobaculia bacterium | reverse complement strand
GAGCGACCTTCGCCTTCTCCTGGGCGATCTGAAGGTCGATCAGGTCGGTCTCGAACTCCACGATGGGCTGGCCCGCCGTGACGCGCGCGCCCTCGTCGACGAGCACTCGGGCAACGCGGCCTCCGAAGAGCGATCCGATCTCCACGTCCCGCACTTCGACGGTTCCCGAAAGGACGAGCGGCTTCTCCTTACGTTTGGACGCGAACGTCCAGGCGGCGGCCGCGGCCGCCAGGAGGATCACCGCCGCGACGAGAAGTTTGCGTCTCACCGGCTTGCCGGAACCTGTCCTCGTCCTGTCCTGCTGCGCGCTGGGATTCTCTCGCTGCGAGCGGAATGCTCGCGAAACCGCTTGTGCGACGTAGCCCTGCTACGACTCCGCGCGGTTTTCCTGCGCTCCCGCTCTCGCATCGGCCTCCCCGCGCTCGCGACGGACATTACTCGGACAGCTTCCTGCCTCGGAGAGCGCCGTGTTGCCAGATTCCGATGAGGGTATCGAGATAAGTGTCGAGCGGAATCGGAGGCTCGATCCGCAGCACGCGATGAAAGAAGACGTACGACTGGAGAGAGCCCAGGAAGGCGAGCGCGCCCGCGCGAGGCTGGCGAAGCGACACGGCGCCGCGTCGCCCGGCCTGGCGGAAGTAGGTCTCCAGGGCGGCGACCACGCGCCCCGGCGGGGAGCCCTTCTGGCGCGGATCGAAGGGAAGACGGATCGTGCGCGCCTCCTCGTCGGTGCGCGCGCGCAAGAAACGCGCGATGTTCTCTCCCATCTTCCGCTCGATGAAGGGAATGAACTGATGCGCGACGCGCCTCAGGACGCGCGCCGGTGGCTGGGAAGGGGAGACCGATGCGAGGAAGTCGGTCGGAAGAGACTCCTCATGCGTCCCGCTGTCCATGGCCGCCGAGAAGAGAGCCTCCTTGGTCGGTGCGTGGCGAAACAGCGCCGCGGGGGAGACCCCGAGCCCGGAGGCGATGTCGGCGAGCGTGGTGCCATGAAAGCCGCGGTCGGCGAAGACCCGGCGGGCCTCCGCGAGGACCTGTTCACGCGTGACGCGGGCGGGGCGTCCCATGAGAGTAAATAACTATATACTTATTTACTAAGGGGTCAAGCAGCAAGCAGCAAGCAGCAAGCAGCAAACAAGCAGGAGCAAGGAGCGGGGAACGGTTTATATCAGATCTGATATATCCACGGGCGACGGACTACGGACAGTTCAACGGCTTGCCGCGGCGTCGCTCGAGCCATTCGATCAGTGCATCGGCGCTCTTTGTGTTGAGAACCGACGACGGTCCCACCCATCCCTTGCGAGCGATCCCCACGCCGTAGGGCACGAGCCCGATCTCGGAGACCGAGTGGGCGTCGGGACCGATGGAGAGCAGGATGCCGGCCTCGGTCGCCCGGCGGCAGAGGCGCCAGTCGAGGTCCAGCCGTTCCGGGTTGCAGTTGATCTCGAGCGCACATCCGGCCTCCGCCGCCGCGGCGAGCACGGATTCCCAGTCTGCCGAGAGAGGCTCTCGCGAGAGCAGCAGACGGCCACTGGGATGTCCGAGGATCGAGACCATCGGATTGCGGACCGCCCGGATGAGCCGGCGCGTCTGCTCCTCCTTGTCGAGGCCGAAGCGCGAGTGGACCGACGCGACGACCAGGTCGAAGCCCTCGAGGAAGGCGTCTCCGAAATCGATCGATCCGTCCGCAAGGATGTCCGCCTCCGTGCCGTGAAAGAGGCGAATGTCGGGGAATCGCGGCTGGAGACTTCGCAGCCGCGCGCGCTGGAGGAGCATGCGCTCTTCGGTCAGGCCGCGCGCGTATGCCGCGGTCTTGCTGTGGTCGGTGATCGCGGCATATTCGTATCCGGCGTCGCGAACCGCTTCGACCATCGCTTCGAGAGAATCGCGTCCGTCCGAATCGGTCGTGTGGAGGTGGATCAAACCCTTCAGATCGCGTGCTTCGACCAGCCGGGGAAGGCGGCCGGCCGCCGCGGCCTCGATCTCGCCGAACCCCTCTCGGAGCTCGGGAGCGATCCATGGGAGCTGAAGAGTTTCGTAGATCTCCTCTTCCGTCTGCGCCCGGCGTCCCGATTTGGAACCGGAGAGTCCGGCGGGATCGAGGGTGAGGCCCTGGGCGCGCGCGCGTTCGACGAGCCCCGCGAGGTGAGCATCCGACCCGGTCGCGAAGAGAAGGGCGCTGCCGAATTCTTCGCCCGAAACGGTCATGAGGTCGGCGGCCATGCCGCCGGCGAGACGGACCCGGACGGAAGCGTCCGCCGATGCGATGACCTCGACGACGCCGGAAAGCGATTCTGCGCGTGTCCGAACCGCAGCGGGATTGCCGGCGAGGACGAGGTCGGCGTCTCGAACGATCTCTCTTCGCCGGCGCAGACTCCCGGCGATCTCGATGCGCGTCGCGAGCCCGGCGGCCTCGATCGTGCCGGCGAGCTCGATTCCTGCTGCCGCGGCCGCGGGAAATCGGTGGGCGCCCGCTCCGGCGCGCCGGAGGGCGATGCCGCGGAGAAGCCGCTCGACGCTTTTGTCTCCAAAACCCTTGATCTTTCGGATCGTCCCGTCGCGACACGCGCGCTCGAGCGCTTCGAGCGAGTCGGTCCCGAGGTTCTGGTGCAGAAGCCGGACCTTCTGCACTCCCAGGCCCGGCAGACCGAGACATTCGCGCAGCCCCGGCGGGAAGCGGGAACGCAGCTCTTCGTGCAGGGCGAGCCGGCCGGTCGCGACGAGCTCGCCGATGTTGGCGAGAATCGCGGCTCCGATTCCGCGCGCTTCGCGAAGATGGCCGTTCGCGAGCGCGTCCTCCAGGCTCTCGGGAAAACCGGCGATCGTGCGCGACGCGTTCTCATAGGCTCGCACTTTGAACTGATTTTCGCCCGCGAGTTCCATCAGTGCGGCCGTCTCCGCGAGGATCTGCGCCGCCTGCTTTCGGTCCACGCGCGGATTCTAGGTGCACCGCGACGCGAGCGGGGCAGGTCGCGGGTCCAACCTCGGAGGCGATGGCGCGCGCGGCGTTAAGATCGCCGTCCATGCGCATCGACTTCCACAGCCACTCGAGCGTCTCCGATGGTCTCGATTCGCCGGCCGAGCTTGCGCGCAAGATGTCCGTGGCCGGCCTCGACGCCTTCGCGCTGACCGACCACGATTCGCTGGCGGGGATTCCCGAGGCCCGCGCGGAGGCCGCTCGTCTCGGCATGGAGCTTCTCCCCGGCGCGGAGATCTCGGCCGACTTCGAGGGCCAGGATGACATTCACATCCTGGCGCTTCTCGTGGAAGAGAGGGACGGAGCGTTGCTCCGTCGGCTCGCCGAAAGGCAGGAGAAGCGGCGGACCCGGGGGCAACGAATGGCGGAGAACCTCATCTCGGCCGGGTACGAGATCGATCTCGACGCGATTCGCGCGGACGTCGGCGACGGAGTCTGGGGAAGGCCCCACCTGGCGCGGGCTCTGGTCGCGGCAGGACACGCGGAGTCGATGAACGACGCGTTCGATCGTTTCCTGAAGCGAGAGCACGCCTGGTACGTCCCTTCGGAGAAATGGCCGGCCGTCGACGTGGTCTCGACGATTCGCGCGGCGGGCGGCATTTCCTCGCTCGCGCATGCCGTCTGGTACAAGGATTCGGAGAAGCTCATCCGGATGCTCTCCGCGGCGGGCCTCGACGCAGTGGAGGTGTTTCATCCCGATCATGGTCCCGAGGAGGAGGCGCGGCTGGGCCACCTCGTGCGCGAGCTCGGGCTTCTGGCCACGGCGGGCAGCGACTTTCACGGCGTCCCTGAAGGCCGGAAGCATCCCGGCGGAGTCGTCGGCACGGCGGAGATGCTCGACTTGATGCGGTCGCGCCGGCGCCGCTGACGTTCCGTCTCTTCACGCCCCGCGGCGACGTCGGACGCTGTTTGTCCGACAGAGCGGCGTCTTCTGAGGCTGTGGACGGAAGACCCGAACCGGTTGTGGAAAAACGATCTTCGTCCGAATTCCCAAGGAAACGCGCGTCTGCCCTGTTGAAAATTCTGCGGTTGACATGAAGCTCGTGATCTCAGAAAAGTGGCAGAAACTCATGCCGCAGTACCCGGTTGCTGAGGAGAAGCTTCCTCAGAACGTCGACGCGGAAAAAGCCGTCCTCGGGGCGATCCTCGCGGACTCGAACGCGATGGCCATCGTGGTGCCTCTCCTTCGGGAAGAGGATTTCGCGTCCGACGAGAATCGCCGCATCTACCAGGGCATGCTCGCCCTGTTCCTGCGTTCTTCCGAGATCGACGTCCTCACGCTGCAGGAAGAGATCAACACCAGCAAGACGGTCAGGATCTCGGCCGCCTACCTCACTTCGCTCCTGGATTCCTTCCCGGACTCCTCGAACGTCGAGCACTACGCCCGGATCGTCAAAGAGAAATCGATTCTCCGGCGTCTGGTCTTCGCGGGCCGCCGCGCGATCCAGGAGGGGATGTCTCAGGAGAAGGACGCCCAGGAGCTCCTGGGCGAGCTCACGGGCGAGCTGTTCGCGATCGCGGACGACTCGGTCCGCGAAGCCTTCACTCCCATCGGCCAGGTCGTCAAGCACAACCTGGAGGTCATCGAGGACGCGCGCAGCCGGCAGGGAATGCTTTCCGGTCTGGCCACCGGTTTTACGGAGCTCGACCGGCTGACTTCGGGGCTTCAGGCGACCGACCTGATCATTTTGGCGGCGCGCCCGTCGGTGGGGAAGACGTCCTTCGCTCTCAACATGGCGCAGCACGTCGCCGTGCGGCAAGCGAAGTCGGTCGGATTCTTCTCGCTCGAAATGTCGAAGGAGCAGCTGGGATTCCGCGTTCTCTGCTCCGAGGCGGACGTCGACGCGAAGAAGGTGCGCGACGGCTTCGCGTCCAAGGAGGCGATCGGACGGCTCGTTCTCGCGCAAACGAAAATCGCCGGGGCCAAGTTCTTCGTGGACGACAGCGGACTGTTGGGAGTGCCGACGATGCGCGCAAAGGCGCAGCGCCTCAAGCGCGAATCCGGCCTCGATCTGTTGATCGTCGACTACCTTCAGTTGATGGCCGGCCATGGACGGTTCGACAACCGGACGCAGGAGGTCTCTCAGATTTCGCGCGGCTTGAAGCTTCTCGCCAAGGAGCTTCACGTGCCGATCATCGCGCTCTCGCAGCTCTCCCGTCAGCCGGAGGCGCGCAAAGGCGATCAGCGCAAACCGCAGCTCGCCGATCTGCGGGACTCCGGATCGATCGAGCAGGATGCGGACGTCGTGATCTTCCTCTACCGCGAAGAGCTCTACGATCGGGACACGGAACGCAAGGGAATCGCCGACGTGATCATCGCGAAGCAGCGCAACGGACCGATCGGCGAGTTTCCGCTGGTCTTCCTTCCCGACCACATGACGTTTGCCAACTACGCCGGCGGACCCGCCGCGGCACCTCCGCCGAGCGAGCCGTTCTAGCGGTGATTTCTCAGGACGTTCCCGCTCCAATTCCCCGCCGCCAGGCCCGAGGACCGACCTGAAGCCACGTGGCGCGGGCCCGAGGGGTGACGCCGGACGGAGGCCTCGCGTGGGCGCGGAGGCAACCTCCCTCAGATCGATTCCTCCATCTGGCCGACGCGGCGCACGCGAGGTGGACGGCGGCAGGACCCCGAAGGCCCGTCGTTCGCCGAAATCAGCCGACGTTCGCCCTGCGAACACCCGGTCCGTCTCGGCCTACACTCTCGACTCTTGAGCGCCGACTCTCCGTTTCGCTCCCGCCCGACCCGCGCGGTCATCGACCTTTCCGCTCTCGTCCGCAATTACAGACGTCTGAGAGAGCGGGCGGGGCGGATCGCCGTTTTTCCGGTCGTGAAATCGGACGCCTACGGCCACGGCGCCGTTCCGGTCGCGCGGCGCCTCGAAGAGGAGGGTGCGGATCGATTCGCCGTCGCCTCCGCCGAAGAAGGGGTGGCGCTGCGCCGCGGCGGCGTGCGAGGACAGATCCTGATTCTCGGCTACTCCGATCCCCGCGATGCCGCGGTCTGGCGCAACTACGGACTCATTCCGAGTCTTTACGACATCGCCCAGGCGCGCGCGATCGCGGTCGCGGTCGGGAGCTCCGCTCGACAAGCGGTGCATCTGAAGCTCGACACCGGAATGGGTCGTCTGGGAGCGTCGCCGGGCGAGATCGCCGACTTCGTGGCGCTCCTGAGAAAATCTCCCGGTCTCGAGCTCACGGGCACTTTCACGCAGCTCGCGCGCGCGCAGGAGCCGAGCTCGCCGGCCACCGACCGCCAGATTGAAACGATGCGCGCCTGCCTGGCGGCCCTTTCCGCCGGCGGCCTCGATCCGGGTCTCGTTCACGTGGCGAACTCGGCAGCGGTTTTGCTTCATCCTTCCTCCTTGTTCCAGGCGTTTCGGCCGGGTCTCGCGCTCTATGGAGTTCTGCCATCGGAAGAGATCGATCCACACGGATGGGAGCCGGTGATGATGGTGGAGACGGCGGCAATGTCGGTCCGGCGCGTGCCGTCCGGGATGCCGTTGGGATACGGGGGCACCTTCGTGACGCAGCGCGCGTCGACGATCGCGGTTTTGCCCATCGGCTATGATGACGGCCTTCGACGGTCTCTTTCGGGTCGAGTTTCAGTTCTGCTGCGTGGACGGGAGGCTCCCCTCGTCGGGGCGGTGAGCATGAATCTGACTCTGGTGGATGCGACCGACTGCGGCGCGGAGATCGGCGACCGCGTCGTCGTGCTCGGCTCCGATTCCGGACACCGGGTGACGGCGTGGGATCTCGCCCGGGCAGCGGGCACCATTCCCTACGAAATCTTATGCGGATTCGGCGGACGACTCCCGCGCAGTTACGTCTAGAGATCCGATCGCGATGCGCTTCTTCGAGTCGGTCGGCCAGGCAGTCCTTCGCACGTTCGAAGAGTTCGGCCGTTTTTTTCAGATGCTGGGTCAGACCGCGGCATGGGCCGTTCGGCCCCCTTACGACGTTCTCGAATGGCTTCGACAAATGGTGCGCGTCGGCTGGGACTCGATCCCGGTCGTCTTCCTGACGACGCTCTTCACGGGCATGGTCATGGCGCTGCAGACGTTCAATGGCTTTCAGCGGTTTCACGCCGAGAACTTCGTCGGAAGCGTCGTGGCGCTCTCTCTGACTCGGGAGCTCGCGCCCGTACTCACCGCGCTGATGGTGACCGGGCGGGTCGGCAGCGCGATGGCGGCGGAGATCGGTTCGATGCGGGTTACCGAGCAGATCGACGCGCTGACCGCTCTCGGAACGGAGCCCGTGCAATATCTCGTCGTCCCGCGCGTGATCGCCGCACTCGCGATGCTTCCGCTCCTCGTCATCATGGGGGACGCGGTGGGGATGTACGGCGGCTATCTGGTGGCGGTGCAGCTTCTGGGAGCCAACCCGGTGGTGTACGTGGACAACTCGTTCCAGTTCCTCCACGTCAAGGAGGACATCGTGTCCGGGCTCATCAAAGCGGCTGCGTTCGGCGGAATCTTTTCTCTCGTCGCGTGCGTGCGCGGGTACTACACGACGGGAGGAGCGGAGGGGGTTGGCCAGTCGACGACGCGCGCCGTGGTCTCGGGAAGCCTTGCGATCCTGGTGACCGACTTTTTCCTGACGAAGCTCTTGTATTGACGATGGAAGCGAGACCGACCGATCCTGCCCCCGAAGAAGGTGCGGCTGCCAAGCTCGAGGCCCGGGATCTGCACAAATCCTTCGGGTCCAAGGTCGTCCTCGACGGAATCTCCTTTTCGGTCGCGAACGGGGAATCGCTCGTGATCGTCGGGCCGTCCGGAACGGGGAAGAGCGTGCTGTTGAAGCACCTCATCGGGCTGATCGAGCCCGACTCCGGATCGGTCCTCGTTGACGGTGAGGAGTTCTGGAAGCTCGATTCGCTCAACCAGGCGCGCGTGCGCAAGAAGTTCGGCATGTCCTTTCAGGAGGGCGCTCTGTTCGATTCGATGTCGGTGTTCGACAACGTCGCGTTTCCCCTCCGGCGCTCCGGGCACAAACCCGCCGAGGTGCGCGACCGGGTGCGCGAGTGTCTCGAGATCGTTCATCTGCCGGACGTCTCGGAGAAAAGGCCATCGGAGCTGTCGGGCGGCATGCGGCGCCGCGTCGGGTTCGCGCGCG
>DATDNV010000674.1:0-4915 GCA_036518075.1 Thermoanaerobaculia bacterium | reverse complement strand
CGGTCGCGGGAACCACGGGAGCGGCGCTGGGCATGGCACCCGGCCGCTTTCGCCGCGAGCGGGGCGCGCGGTGAAGCGCGCTCCGCAGCACCTCACGCGCCGAACATACGTCGAGGCGATCCGCGATTCCGGAACCGCCCGCGTCCGTCCAGCCGTTGCCTTGAGATTCGCTCATGACGCTCCCCCCGCTGAGAAGGGTGGAGCGCAAAGTGGTCTCAGGCAATAGCCAGTGAGGACAAATCCATTATAGCCACTCGCGTTGGAACGCGAGAGACCGAAAAACGGGTCTGGCTAACGCGAGCCGCGCGCGACTCGCCGTCCTCGCGCGGGCACTGCTTCGGAGATCACGATGCGGCGCAGTTGGCGAACACCGGCCCGGATCTCGGCGACGCCGGTGCCGCCGAAACCGAGAACGAAGCCAGACCGTGTCGGCGCGGAGCCAAGGTAGAGATCGGAGAGAGGAAAAGCCAGGAGTCCCCCGCGCGCCGCCGCCTCCGCCGCCTTGCGGTCGTCCCATCCGTCCGGAAGGGCGACGGTGAGAAACATGCCTGCGTCGTCCCCCAGAATTTCGATTTCGTTTCCGAACTCGCTTCGCAGCGACTCGAGGAGGGCGCGGCGGCGCTCACGGCAAATCTCCCGGGTTCGCCGGATATGCCGCGCGAAATGCCCTTCTTCGATGAAGTCGGTCAGGACCGCTTGAAGAAAAGTTGGTGGACAGATGTCCATGGCTCGGCGCGCCTGGAGGAAGGGATCGATGAGGTCGTGCGGCAGCACGACGTAGCCGAGGCGGATGGACGGGAACAGAACTTTCGCGAACGTGCCGACGTACACGACGCGCGCCTCCCGGTCGAGACCTTGAAGCGACGCGATCGGCAGGCTCTCATACCGGTACTCGCTGTCGTAGTCGTCCTCGATGATCCACGAGCCGGCGGCGCTCGCCCAATTCAACAGTTGCAACCGGCGCGACGCGCTCATCGTCACGCCGAGAGGGAACTGATGCGATGGAGTGACGAACACGGCCGAAGCCTCTTTGCAGCGGGCGATCCCCGCCGAAACGTCGAGCCCCTTCTCGTCCACGGGGACGGGCACGATCCGCGCTCCCTCCATCGTGAACACGTTCCGCGCGCCGAAGTAGGCCGGGTCTTCCAGCCAGACCGGATCTCCACGGTCGAGCAAGACGCGAGCCGCCAGCGCGAGCGCCTGCTGGGACCCGGCGACGATGAGGATCTGTTCGGCTTCGCATCGAACCGCACGCGCCGTTCGCAGATATTCGGCCACGGCCTCTCGCAGCGGTGCGAACCCCGGCGAATCTCCGTAGTGAAGCTCGGCCTGCGCGAGCTTGCGCGAATGTCGCGCGGTCAGCTGCGACCAGATTCGAATCGGAAATCGATCGATCGGAGGCTCGCCGACATGGAAGGCGCCTTTGCCGCGCAGCCACGGCCCCGGCGAGTAGTGAAGGAGCGCCTTGGCTGATGGAGAAATGACGCGGGAAGCCTGTCGCACGATCGGTCGGCGCTCGGTCGCCGACATCGAGGTTCTCGGCAGCAGGTCGGGCAGGGAGCGCGCGACAAACGTCCCCGAACCGACGCGGCTCTCCAGATAGCCCTCCGCGAGAAGCTGCTCGAAGGCGTTCAACACTGGAATTCGGGAGATCTGGAGTTCCGCCGCGAGGCTGCGCGTCGACGGGACCCGCTGTCCGGGGCGAAGACGGCGTTCCACGATTGCGTCTCGATAGTTTTCGTAGAGCTGGCGATAGAGCGGCGTCGACGACCCGCGGTCGATCGCGACGACCGGGAAGATGCCGGGTGCGGTTCTCATGAGTAGACGATAGTGGTCTCATTCTTAGCTTGCAAGTGGTTGTTGCAGAAAACCACTTTCTCTGGCAGCCTTCGAGAGATGAGCGGCGTCGATCCACGAGCCGTCTGGGCAGTCGCGGCAACCCTGCTTGGAACCCTTCTTCCGCAGAGTTGGCCGACTACCGCGCTGGCGAGCGGATCCGCGCCCGGCGCCCGCTCGGCCGGGGCGACGTCGGAATCCCACGAGAGCTCGGCGCCGGGCAGCCCGCGTCACATGGTGCTCGTCGAGCTCTTCACGTCGCAGGGCTGTTCGTCGTGTCCTCCGGCGGACCAGCTCATCGCCAAGATCGGCGGGGAGACCTCGGGAGCCGTCGTGCCACTCTCGTTTCACGTCGACTACTGGAACAACGGCGGCTGGACCGACCCGTTCTCGCAGAAGGATTGGAGCGCGCGGCAGCTCGACTACGCGAAGGCGCTCGGCCTCGGCGACCGGATCTATACGCCGCAGGCGGTCGTGGACGGGCGCAAGGAGCTCGTGGGGTCGGACGAGAGGTCCCTCCGGGCAGCGATCGCTCAAGCGCAGGCGCGTCCGGCGGGAGTAATCTCGATCCGTCTCGAGCGGAAGGAGTCGAGGGTTGCCGTCACCGCAAACGTCGACATTCCCGATTCGCTTCGTGACCGAAGGCTCGATCTGATGCTGGCGGAATTCGAGATGGGGCTCGTCACCTCGGTCGGCAAAGGCGAAAACGGCGGCCGCACCCTGCACAACGAATATGTCGTGCGCCGGCTCGAACGATGCGCGAAGCTCGCGGCCGGTGGACCGGCGCGCACGGAAAACAGCGGAACGCTGACTCTCGAAAAAGACTGGAACCAGCGCCGGCTTGGCATCGCAGCGTTTCTCCAGGATCCGAAGTCGCTGGAGATCTACGGTGCGACCTCACAGGCCCTCGGCTCAAATCCGCACAGCTAGAAAAGCCGACCGAGTGCGCTCGACCGGGATTGCGGTTGTTGTCTCCGGCCTGGCTGCTCTCGTTCCCCTGCGGGGAGAGACGCAGGTCTCGTCGCCGCTCGCGACGGGGGTCCGCCTCGACTCCGTTGGGGCCGTTGTCGATCTCGGCAGCATGCCGATGGGAATGGCGCTCGCGCCGGATCGAAGGCATCTCGTGGCCGTCTTGAGCGGGTGGCGCGAACAAGGCATTCAGGTCATCGACCTCGAGTCGCTCCGCGTGACGCAGACGATCACTCAGGAAGCGGCGTTTTACGGGGCCGCCTTCTCGCCGGACGGCCGCCGCCTCTACGTCTCCGGAGGCAACGAGGACGCCGTGTTCGTCTATGAGTGGACGGACGGCGCCGCCACGCTCGACCGGAAGATCGTTCTCGGGGCTCAAAAGGAAAACAAGACCGGCTCGCGATACCCCGCCGGGCTCGCGATCTCCGCGGACGGAACCCACCTTTACGTCGCCGAGAACGTGGCGGACGCTCTCGCGGTCATCAACCTCGGGACGGGCGACATCCAGAGACTCGCGACCGATCACTATCCCTATGCGGTCGAAGTGGCTTCCAACGGCGCGGTCTACGTGTCCGCCTGGGGCGCAGACACCATCTCCATCTTTCGGCAGCGGCGCAACGGCACTCTGTATCCGACCGGCCGGCTCAGGGTCGGAAGCCACCCCTCGGCTCTGCTGACGAACAAGTCGGGCTCGCGTCTCTATGTGACTCTCTCCGGAAGCGACCGAATCGTCGTCGTGGACACCAGCGGGCGGCGGGTGGAGGGCAGGCTCGAAGATCGGGCGCCCGCCGGTCCGTCGGAAGGGAGCACCCCCAACGCAATCGCATTGTCGCCGGACGAGAAGGAGCTCTACGTGGCGGAGGCGAACAACGATGCGATCGCCGTTTTCGACGTCGCCACGTCTCGTCTGAAGGGCCGGATCCCCACCGACTGGTATCCGACCGCGGTCCTCGCCACGCCGGGCCAGCTTCTGATCCTCACGGGCAAGGGTCGCGGAAGCCATGCGAACCCCGACGGTCCGATTCCGGGACGGCCCATCGAACATCCGACCGGATACGACCTCGGCCAGCTGAATGGCACTCTGCGCGTGTGCTCGACCGGCGGAATTCCGCTTCCCGAGTACACGCGGCGCGTCGCGGCCGCGAACAATTGGACGGCGCGCCGGTCCGCGAAGAAATATCCACCCTTCCGGCACGTCATCTACGTCATCAAGGAAAACAGGACGTACGACAACATCTTCGGCGATCTGAAAGAGGGCGACGGAGACCCGAAGCTCCAGTTTTTCGACCGGACGTCGACTCCCAATCACCGCGCGCTCGCTCTGCGGTTCGGACTTTTCGACCGCTTCTTCACCAACGCGGAGGTGAGCTCGCAGGGACACATCTGGTCCACCGCCGCTTACGTCACCGACTTTGGCGAAAGACTGATTCCGTCGGCTTACTCGGATCGGAGGGACGGAATCGACGGCGAGGAGATCAACGAGCCGGAGGAGGGCTTCCTTTGGACTCTCGCAAGGAAGAAGGGCGTTTCCTTTCGCGACTACGGCGAAATGGTCAACGGCCCGCACGGCTGGCCTGTGACCCAGCGCGAATTGGGGCCCGACGTCTCTCCGACCTACCCGCCCTTCCAGCTCGACATCTCGGACCAGAAGCGAGCCGACGCCTGGATCGAAGAGCTCAAGGGATTCGTCGCCGACGGGAACATGCCCGCTTTGGAGATCCTGCACCTTCCTTCCGATCACTTCGCCGGCGGCAAGCCGGGATTTCACACGCCGCGGGCCTTCATGGCGGACAACGACCTGGCGCTCGGCCGGATCGTCGAAGCGCTTTCGAACTCCCCTTACTGGAAGGACACGGTGATCTTCGTGCTCGAGGACGACTCTCAGGACGGCGCGGACCACGTCGACTCCCACCGGTCGCCCATGCTGGTGATCTCCGCTTACAACCGACCCGGCACCATTCACCGATTTGCGAACACGACCGACGTGGTGGCCGCCATCGAGGACATCCTCAAGCTGGGACGCCTCTCGAAGTTCGACTACTTCAGCCGATCGCTCGCCGATGTCTTTGTGGGAACGCCGGACCCTACGCCGTACACCGCCCTCATTCCC
>DATDNV010000673.1:0-5454 GCA_036518075.1 Thermoanaerobaculia bacterium | reverse complement strand
CTCGCGATGATCAGCATACGGTCGCAGACGGCGTCGACCTCGGGAAGAATGTGCGTCGAGAGAAGCACCGCCCGCTCGCGGCCGAGCGTCCGGATCATCTCGCGGATCTTGATGATCTGCATCGGGTCGAGACCGACCGTGGGCTCGTCGAGAATGAGCACCGGCGGCTGGTGGACGAGCGCACCGGCGAGCGCGGTGCGCTGCCGGTAGCCTTTCGAAAGATTGTCGATCTTGCGGTCCGCGACTTCGGAGAGAAGGCAGCTCTGCACCGCCTCCTCGACCCGGGTCCGGACCAGGTTGCCCGAGACGTCCTCCAGGCGCGCCCGGTAAGCCAGATACTCGCGGACCCGCATTTCCGGGTACAGCGCCGCCGACTCGGGCAGATATCCCAGACTCGCGCGGGCCTTGCGGGACTGCGCCACGATATCGAAACCCCCGACTCGGGCCGCTCCCGCCGAAGGCGGAAGAAACCCGGTCAGAACGCGCATCGTGGTCGTCTTGCCGGCTCCATTGGGACCCAGGAAGCCCACGATCTCCCCCTCCCGGACCGAAAAGGTCACGTCCGAGACGGCGAGCTGAGTGGGATAGCGTTTGGTGAGGTTCTGAACTTCGATCATGCCTTCAAACCTTTAAAAAAAGCGCCCGAATCTACCATGTATTCCCGAAACCATCCGTTCGACAGCGGCGCAACGAAATCAGGACTTAGGTGGAAGGACGTAGGATTTGGGAAAGAAATTTCACCCGGCACCAGACGTTCTACCTCCTTCGTCCTGCGTCCTACTTCCGCTATCCTCGCGCGATGATCCAGGTTTCTCACGTTTCGAAGCGCTATGGCCGCTTCGGCCGGCCAACCCTCGCCCTCGACGACGTCTCTCTCGAAGTCCAGACGGGCGAAACGCTCGGCTTGATCGGGCCCAACGGAGCCGGCAAGACGACGCTGCTTTCTTGCCTGCTGGGCTTCCTCCGGCCCGACTCGGGCTCGATCCGTATCGCGGGAAAGCCTCCCGATGACCTGTCGGTGCGCGCAGGTACCGGTTACATGCCCGAGCGGCTCGGCTTCGATCGGGAGCTGACGGGACGCGCGTTTCTCGCTCATCACTGGCGGCTCGCCGGAGGCGATCCCCGCGCGACCGAGACGGAAACGCGCGCCGCGGCGGAGCGCGTCGGACTCGAGCCTTCCGTCCTTTCGCGGAAGCTCCGGACGTACTCCCGGGGAATGCTTCAGCGCATCGGAGTCGCGCAGGCCACGCTTCGAGACCCGCAGTGGCTCTTCCTGGACGAGCCGGCTTCCGGAACCGACCCCATGGGCGTGGCCGTGGTCCGCGAGCGCATCCTGGAGGCCAAGTCTCGAGGCGCGACGATCGTGCTGAACTCCCACCAGCTGCCCGAAGTCGAAAGAGTCTGTGACCGCGTCGTCTTCATCGATCGGGGGCGGCTGCTGCGCGAGGAGACGCTTCGCGGTGATGCCGCCACAGCCCGCCGGACCCTCCTTCGAACCCTGGCGGGGCGCGCCGACGAGGCTGTGCCGGTCCTTGGCCAGGCGGGAATCGCGGCGCGAGTCGAATCCCCTGGCACCCTCGTCGTCTCCGTGGCTCGAGACGAGGAGATCGCGCGCGCGGTCGCCTGCCTCGTTCAGGCCGGAATCCCCGTTTTCGAGGCCCGAGTCTCGGCGGACCTCGAGCAGCTGTTCCGGAAGGGCGCATGACCGAGATGGTGCGGCGGTTTCTCCGCCAGAAGCTCACGTCGGTCGGGATCTGGATCGCGCTTTGCCTTCTGACTCTCCTCGCCGCGATCCCGCTCAACTCCAATCAGGGTCTCGGGCCGGCGGCGACCCTCGCGATTCTCATCCTGGCCGCGGGCTCGGTGTCGCGCGACATCGGGAGCGGCGCCCTGCAAATGATCCTGTCCCGGCCGCTGACGCGCCTCGAGTACCTGTTCGGACGATATGTCGGAATCCTCCTGGCCTACTCGATCTTTCTCGTGGCCACGACCGGCGTCGCGTTCGTTCTCGGACGTCTGGCAATTCGTCTCGCAACCGAATACAGCGGGCCGGTCTTCTCGCTCTCGGCCGCGGCGCATGCGGTCCTCGAAGCGTTCTCGGCGGGGGCGCTGCTCGCCGCCATCGTTCTTTTCTTTTCGACCTTCCTGCGGGGATGGGGAGACGTGCTCGCCCTGATCATCGGCTCGGTTCTGTTGGTCTCGACACAACCGCTGGGGTTCGCTCTCAACGAACCGGGGATTGCCAGGGCCGGCCAGATCGCCACTCAGAATCTTTATCCGAAGCTCCCCTGGGATTCGTTGCTCCAGGGCCGCCAGATTCTTTCCGAGGCGAGCGGCCGTTATGTGCTCGCGCTCTGCGTCTACCTCACGATCGCCGCCGTCGTCTTCACGCGTCGGGAGTTTTCCTATGGCCAGGACTGAGACGCGCTCCGGCTCCCAGTCGCGAATTCCGGCGATCCTTCTCTGGATTCTCGCTGCCGCAGTGGTTTTTCGAGTGGCGACCGGCGTGCGAGGCGACAAAGGAGAGGGCGGTTCCGGGACCGGGCTCGTGCGCTGGCAGCGTCTCGAGTCGGCCGCGGCCGGCACGCTCCCCGGAAAACCGGTTCTTTACGACTTCACGGCCGCGTGGTGTGCCCCCTGCCATCGGTTGGACGAGGAAGGATGGTCGGACCCGGAGATCGCCAAGCTCGTCAACGACGGCTTCGTCCCCGTCCGCGTCGTCGACCGACAGCGGGAAGACGGCAGGAACACACCCGCGATCGACGAGCTCCAGCGGCGCTACGCCGTGAATGCGTTTCCCACGCTGGTCGTCGCCGACGGCTCGGGCCAGGCAGTCGCCCGCGCGGAAGGCTACGGTGGAAAAGCCCGTCTCACCGCGTTCCTGGAAGAGGCCCGCCAGAAAGGAAAGCGGTAGGTGACTTTCTCGAGACGCGTTCTCCGGCCTTCCCGATCAAGTTTTCTAGCGGTTCACGGCACAAAGGGTGTGGTCGGTCTTGGTTTAGAAAATTTCCGGCCGCCGCTCGCGTAGCGAGCGCCCTCGGCCCAGCCGCCGGACCGCCGGCGCTCGATCTCCGGACAAAACCTCCCCCAGAAAGCGGCCGGTGACGCTCGCCGCAGCGCGGCTGAGCTCGTCGGGCGTTCCCTCCGCCACGATCTGACCGCCCTCGGCTCCACCGCCGGGACCCAGGTCGATGATCCAATCCGAGGCTGCGAGGAACGCGAGATGGTGCTCGACCGCCAATACCGAGTGGCCGAGCGAGACCAGCCGGCGCAAGGTCGCCAGGAGACGATCCACGTCGACGGCGTGGAGACCCGTCGTCGGCTCGTCGAAGATGAAGAGCACACCTCGCCTGGCCGCCGGTCGGATCTCCAGAAACGCGGCGAGCTTCAGCCGCTGCGCCTCTCCTCCCGACAGGGTTGCGGTCGGCTGGCCCAGCGTCACGTAGCCCAGTCCGACGTCGACGAGAGGCTGGAGCTTTCGAACGATCCGCGGATCGTCGGCGAAGAAAGCAATGGCGTCCGAAACGGTCGTCTCGAGAATGTCGCCGATCGACTTTCCTCGGTGGCGGACGGCAAGCACGCGATTCTGGAAGCGCCGGCCGTCGCAGACGTCGCAGCGAACCGTCACATCGGCGAGAAACTGCATGTCGATCGTCTGCCACCCGGTGCCTTTGCAGGCTTCGCAGCGGCCACCCGTGGTGTTGAAGGAAAAGTCCCGCGCGGTCAGCCCCCGCGAGATCGCGCGCGCGCTCGAGGCGAAGACCTGGCGCACCTCATCCCAGGCCTTGACGTAGGTGACGGGGTTGGACCGGGCCGAGCGCCCGAGGGGGCTTTGATCCACCATCAGGATGTCGGCCACGTTCTCGAGGCCGAGGATTTTTTCGTGAGCGCCGATGTCAACCGCCACCGTTCCCTTGACTCGCCGCGCGTACGCGTTGTGAAGGATGTCGCGCACGAGCGTCGACTTGCCGGAGCCGGACACGCCGGAGACCGAGACGAGCCGGCCCAGTGGAATCCGGACGGTGAGATCGCGAAGGTTGTGCTCCCGCGCCCCCACGATGGTGATCGCTCCCTCGGCCCTCCGAAACGGCACTACCCGGCCGGGAGCGGAAGGGCGCGGGGAAGGCGCGGACGCGCGCGTCCGGGAAGCCGGACGGAGGCGTCGGCGGAGCATCTCGCCCGTGGCCGACCGAACGCGAGCCAGCGCGCGCGGCGGTCCCGCAAAGAGGAGCTGCCCGCCGTGCCGTCCCGCGCCCGGCCCCAGGTCGATCACGTGATCGGCCGCCTCGATCGCCTCGGGGTCGTGCTCGACCACGACGACCGTATTTCCCCGGTCGGCCAGCCGCCGCAGGATGGCGAGCAGACGCCGAGTGTCCGCGGCATGGAGACCGATCGTCGGTTCGTCGAGAACGTAGAGGGTCCCGGTCAGCGAGCCGCCGAGGGCCGAGGCGAGCCCGATCCTCTGGGCCTCGCCGCCCGAGAGAGTGCGCGCCGCGCGGGACAGAGTCAGGTAGTCGAGCCCCACGTCGTTCATGTACCGGACGCGCGCGCGCAGCTCCGCGACGACCGAGGAGAGGCGCTCGTCCTCCGCGGGAGAAAGAGTGAGATCCTCCAGCCACCGCTGCAGCTCGGAGAGCGGCATCTCGGCGAGCTGATGGACCGTCACGCCGCGAAAACGAACGGAGAGGGCCGCCGGCGACAACCGCGCCCCGCGACAGGCCGGGCAGGGCGTGTAGGCGCGGTATCGCGCCAGCATCACCCGCACGTGGATCTTGTATCGCTTCGTTTCCAGCCAGTCGAAGAAGCCGCGGATCCCGTAGAACTCGCCGCGGCCGTCGAGCAGGACCGCTCTCTCGTGAGGCGACAGCCTCTCGACGGGAATGTCGGTGCGCACCGAGTACCGCCGGCATGCCCGGAAGAGGTCGCGATAGGCGGATTCGTACGCCGGCGTGTTCCAGGGAGCCACGGGCCGGTCCGCCAGGGTCCGCGTCGGATCGGGAATGGCCTTCTCGAAATCGACGCCGATGACTCGCCCGAACCCCTGGCAGGTCGTGCAGGCGCCCAGCGGCGAGTTGAACGCGAACAGGGCCGGCGTCGGATCCCGAAAATCCGCGCCGCATTGCGGGCAATGAAGCCCGCGCCGGAACGTGCGCGCGTGGTCGTCGAAGAGCGCGGTCAGGCTCCCCGCCATGGCGAACGCGCTCTCGGCCGCGCTCGCGATCTCCCCGCGCGCCTGCTCCGTGATGACGAACCGTCCGACGATGACGCGAAGGTCCCCCGCCGAATCGAGAAGGTCATCGACCCGATCGCCGATCTCGACGGCCTCTCCGGAGGGATGGACGGCGCGGAAGAAACCGGCCCGTTTGAGCTCCTGGATTCGCAGCGATTCGTCGCGCGATCGACGCCGCTTTCCAGCCCGCTCCCAGCGGAGCGGAGCGGCGAGCGTGACGCGCG